>DATEJD010000205.1:0-3311 GCA_035278325.1 Gemmatimonadales bacterium
CGCCGACCTGGGCGCAGCCCTCCGCGGACGGCAAGCGGGTGTTCGTTGCGTGCAACAAGGCGAGCGACATCGCCGAGATCGACGTAGGCAGCTGGACGCCCACCCGGCGGATCCCCGCCGGCGAAGGCGTCTACAACCTCGCCGTCACCCACGACGGCAAGCTGCTGCTGGCCACCAACAAGCGCGGGCAGTCGGTGTCGGTGTTCGACACCGGCACCGGCAAGGAGCTCAAGCGGCTGCCGACCAGGCGGAAAGTGGTGCACGGGGTGGCCGTGTCGCCGGATGACCGGTACGCGTTCGTGTCGGTCGAAGGCGTTGGCGCCGAGCCGGGGACGGTCGAGGTGATCGACTTGAGCGCGCTTGCTACGGTCGGGACCGTCGACGTGGGGGCAATGGCAGCGGGCTTGGATGTCTGGAAGGTCGACTAACGCGAAAGCACCCGCGATGAGGTGATTCCGCCCTGGTTTACGCGTTCCGAGAGACCTCTCTCGGATCGTTCCCGATACCAGGGGCGCCCATGCGTGCAGCGCGGATGGTTTGGCTGGCCCGGCTCCTGCCGGCGGCGACAGTGGTCTTTCTGGGATGCGGCGGGAGCGACGGACCCGGCTCGCCCAATCCGTCGATCTCCATCGCACCGGCCAGCGCCACCACTTCCGCCGGGGCCGACCCCACCACCTTCACCGCGACCCGCACGGGCGTGGCCGAGGCCGCGAGCTGGAGTCTCGACGGGCCCGGCACCCTCTCGACCACCTCGGGCGACGCCATCAGCTACACGCCCCCGGACATCCTGGATGAGCCGGCCACGGCGACCCTCACGGCGACGGCGGGCGAGCTGTCCGCCAAGGCGACGATCACCGTCAACCCCGCCCCGTCCGGCCCGCCGGTCACGGTGAGCGGCACCGTCGTGGACAGCTGCCTCCGCCCGATGGCCGACGTCGTGGTCTGGATCCGGAACCGCGGCATCGGCCTCGACCCCGGCGCGGGCGTGCAGCCACTGCTCTTGTTCAACTTCGTCCAGACCAGCCAGGGGGTGCCGGCGGACTTCACGGTGCCCGTGCCCGACGCGCCGGGCATCCAGCTCGGCATCCAAACCGAGGCGGCGACCGATGGCGGCGATTCCCAGAGCTGGCTCCGCCAGGTATCGCCGGGCGGCAGCATCACGCTGGGAATGGACCCGGCGCCGACGATGGTCTCGCCCAGCGCGGGGGCGGCAGTGGATCTGGCGACGCAGTCGTTCACCTGGCAGTCCTCGGTGGGAGGAGTGCAGGGATTGTTCGTGACCATCCTCGTTCCGACCGGAGGTGGCTTCATCAACTGGGTGGACTATCAGGCGTTCACCATGGGGCGATCGTTTCGGGTCCCGTCGCCCGCGGAGTTCGGGCTGTCGGCGGTCCCCGCGGGCAGCCGAGGGGAGTGGCATGTGGGCACGAGCAACGAGCCGACGCTCGCCCGGTTGGCCGGCACCGGCAGCCCCGTGCTGCTCGCCGGCGGCATCCTGAGCGTGATGCTGCCGGTGCCGGAATCCGCCGAGGTGCGGTTCGCGACGGCGACGGCGGACGGGCGGTTCACACTGCCATGACACTCGACATCGGCCCCGTCGCGCTGCATCTTGGGGCCTTCCGCTCCGACGAGTGAAGACATGGCCAAATTCGCGAACATCCTCGAGACCGTTGGCAATACGCCGGTGGTCAAGGTCGGCAAGCTCGCACCATCGGGCATCGACCTCTACGTCAAGATCGAAGCGTTCAATCCGCTCGGATCCGTAAAGGATCGCCTCGCCCTCGGCGTCATCGAGGACGCCGAGCGGCGCGGAGTCCTCAAGCCGGGACAGACGGTGGTCGAGGCCACCAGCGGCAACACGGGCATCGGCCTGGCCATGGTGTGCGCGCAGAAGGGGTATCCGCTGGTCGTCACGATGGCGGAGTCGTTCAGCGTGGAGCGCCGGAGACTCATGCGGTTCCTCGGCGCCAAGGTCGTGCTCACCCCGCCGCCGGCCGGCGGGACGGGGATGGTGATCAAGGCCATGGAGCTCGCGAAGACCCATGGCTGGTTCCTGACCCGGCAGTTCGAGAACGAGGCCAACGCCGACTTCCACTCCCGGACCACGGCGCGCGAGATCGTCGCCGACTTCGCCGGCGAGCGGCTGGACTACTGGGTCACCGGCTTCGGGACCGGGGGCACGCTCAAGGGCGTGGCCCGGGTGCTCGCCAAGGAGCGGCCGGAGACGAAGATCGTGCTCGCGGAGCCCGCGGACGCGCCGCTGGTGTCGAGCGGCACGCGGCAGGAGCGGAACCCCGATGGGACGCCCGCGGCCCGGCACCCGGCCTGGAAACCGCATCCGATTCAGGGCTGGAGTCCCGATTTCATTCCCAAGCTCGCCGGCGACGCCGTGGAGGCGGGGCAGGTCCAGCGGGTCATCACCGTGACCGCGCCGGACGCCATGCGCTGGAGCCGAGCGCTGGCGGCCAAGGAAGGGATCTTCGTGGGCATCTCCGCCGGCGGCACCTTCGCGGCCGCGATGGAGGTGGCGAAGGGCGCCGACCGGGGCTCGACCATCCTCTGCATGCTGCCCGACACGGGCGAGCGCTATCTCACGACGCCGCTGTTCGCGGACGTGCCGGCCGACATGACGGCGGACGAGATCGCCATCCTGCGATCGACGCCTACCTTCGCGGAACAGGCGGCCGGCGCCGCGGGGGCAGCCCTGCCCTGACGCGGGTGGTGGTCATTCAGAATCTGCCGGCACTGCTCCAGCGCATGCGGGGGGCGGGCGCGGCGCGTTGAAGTACGGCCGCAACCTGCGACGCCACGCGAAAATCGCCCGGGCCCCGCCCCTCCCTCTCCTGTAAGTCGCGCACTCTCAATCGCCTCCTCAGGGCACACATCCTGCCGCTCCGCGGACCGACGGGGACTACCCGCCGCAGGTTCCGCGACCTCGCCGCGCAGTCCCTCGCCTTCGTGTGACCTTCGCCATGTGACCTTCGGCCCGCCCCGCTCGTCTCAGCGGCGGCACCGACACCATCTCCAGCAGGCGAGACACTATGACCGACCGTATCCAACTGGCGCTCGATGGCGAGCTTCCGATCGACGGACTCACGCCCGCGGAGCGCGAAGAGCTGCGGTGGAGGCGTGCAATGGTTGGCATCGCGCTCGAGCCGATTCGGCGCCTGCCCGCGATCGACGTCTCGGCCGCCGTCATGCATCGCGTGGCGCCTCGCCGGGCTTCCCTGTTCAGCCAGATCACAGTGGCTGCCCGCTGGCTCTGGTCGCCCCGGCCGCTCACTCTCCGGCCGGCATACGCGCTGGCCGGG
>DATEJD010000206.1:0-2220 GCA_035278325.1 Gemmatimonadales bacterium
GTTGAAGATGCCGGGGCCGTCGTTGCGAACCGTAACGGTGTACGGCGCCCAGGCGCCGGCGCTCGCCGCCACGTTCCAGCGCGGGTTGACGGTGACCGTCAGCCCAGTCGGGCCGGTCTTCGGAGCTGCTGCGACTCCGGGCGCCAGAGCGATGAGCAGCAGACCTGCGGCGAGGAGCGGGGCGAGGACGCGGGCGGCGATTGTCATACGGCGGCTGCGGCAGGTTGACGAGAACGGTAGGACCCCTGTCAGAACACCGGGTCTCGTCTAAGCTCCTGGTATTCCTTCACTCGGGCGGCGAGCTCCTCCGGCTCGATCACGCCCCGCACCAGCAGCAGCGACTCGAAGGCGCTCAGCCACTGCTCGTAGAACTGCGTGGGGTGCTCCGAGGGCGGGATCCCCTCCTGACCCACTCGACCCACCTGCTCGATCAGACTATCCCGGAACTCCTCCCACTGATAGGCGCCCTTCTCGTTCATGAGGACCGCCATGCCGAAGGCGCGACTCTCCCAGGGGGCCGCGAAGACGAGGTCGCCGTTCTTGCGCGGCAGCGAGTCGGCTACCTCGCGGTCGATCACGAGCGCACGGCCGCCGGCACCTGCGGCAAGGCAACGCCGATCATACAGTCGCGCGTCACGATCGCCGCCAGCTCCGGCTCGCTCCAATCCTCGGTGCCGGCCGGCCGCTCAGGCAGGATCATGTAGCGCAGGTCGGAGCTGCTGTCCCAGACGTTCACCCGGACCGACTCCGGCAGTGCCAGCCCGAACTCTTTGAGCACCTCCCGCGGCTCGCGGACGGCGCGCGAACGGTAGGCGGCGGACTTGTACCAGGTGGGCGGCAGGCCGAGGACAGCCCAGGGATAGCAGGAGCAGAGGGTGCAGACCACCAGGTTGTGTACGTCGGGCGTGTTGGGGACCACCGCCAGGTTGCTCGCGATCGGGCCGCCCGGGTTCAGCTCAGCCACTGCCTTCGCCGGATCGGCCAGCAGCCGCTGCCGGTAGTCCCGGTCGACCCAGGCCCGAGCGACGACGCCGGCACCGATCATCGGACCGATGTCGTGTTCGTACATGGAGACGATCCGGTCGATGTCCTCTCCAGAGATCAGGCCCTTCTCGCGGAGCAGCGATTCGAGTGCCAGCGCCCGCGCCTCCACCTCCGATGGCGGCTCGGGATGGTGGTCGTGGTGGTGGGGACGTCGTTCGGTCACGTCTCAGCCTCCAGATAGCTCTCCCAAAGGTCGACGCAGACATTTTCGTTGCCTTCCAGCCCCCACAGCTCGCGAACTGAGAACTCCACCGCGTAGACCGGCTCCCAGTCCCGGCTCCGGCTGTGGGCGTTGGTGTCCGGCAGCAGGAACGGACCGTTGACCGTCCTCACGACTCCGTGCCGGCCTCGGGCATACCTAGGCATCCGGGTATGGCCGGGCGGGTGTGCGTTGCGCGTGGCCACGCGGTCACCCGTCCGGAACCGCGGGTGCAGCGGGGGTCGGTCGTCGGGTGGTCTGGGCGCGGGCTCGGGAGCGGGAGCGGCGGTGTGGCCAGAGGCCAGCTCTTCACGAGTCACCACGCCCTTCTCGACCAGCAGGGTCTCCAGCGCGGTCAGCCAGCGCTCGTAGTAGCTGGCGTCGAGGTAGCGAGCTGCCGGCATCCGCTCGATGGCGTTGCGG
Organism: Gemmatimonadales bacterium; assembly: GCA_035278325.1. GTDB lineage: Bacteria > Gemmatimonadota > Gemmatimonadetes > Gemmatimonadales > GWC2-71-9 > CAVVWJ01. Next base: position 1,667 of record DATEJD010000206.1, read on the forward strand.
AACTCGTCCAGGTGGTACCACCGTCCGCGCGTGCGAGCCTGCAATGCAAGCACGCGCCCTTCCCACGCCGCGTGGAACACGGGCTCGTCCGGCTCGATCGGTACAGGTCCGAACCCGTGCATGCCTCCCATGTCGTGGACGCCGTTCACCGCTCGATTATCAGCTCAGCGGGCTCCTCGCGGATGCCCAGCACCGCCACGGCGCCCGCCAGGAAGAACAGAGCCGCGGCGACGAACACCCCTTGATAACCGGCCTCGGTGTGGCCGAACAGCGCACCGGCGCCGATGATCAGGCTGCCCAGTGCCGGCGCGGCCATGCCCGGGAGTGTGCTGGCCAGGCTCCAGATCCCGAGGTCGCGCCCCGCCGCACGGATCGACGGCAGCGAGTCGACGGCCAGGGCCCAGTCGACGCTCCAGTAGGCGCCGTAGCCAAGGCCGAAGACGCCGCCGAGCCACCAGAGTGGAATGTTGCCGCCGCTGACCAGGAACAGCACCGCCGCCAGCGCCATGACCAGCGTCGAGGCGAAAGCGAGCGGCACGCGGCGCAGCCGGTCC
>DATEJD010000207.1:0-3743 GCA_035278325.1 Gemmatimonadales bacterium
CAGGCCCATCTCCTTGAACGCGACGCCAAGATCGTAATGTGCCTGGTAGTCGTCGGTGTCCAGGTTCTGCTCGATTCCGCGCTTGAACTGCTCCAGGATCTCCTGGAATTCCCGCTGCTCGTCCTTGTCCTCCGGCTCGCGCCGGTCGATCCGCATTCGGGTGTCGCGCGGCGAGGATTCGTCGAGGATCATGGAGCCGAGATCCACGAACGGCTCGCTGGTCCCGCCTCGAGCCGGCGAGGGGGGTGGCGCGGACGGTGTCGGCGGCGCGGGTGGTGCCCCGGCGGCCGCAGAGGATGCGGTCGAACTGGTGGCCGCAGGTGCGGTCGGTTGAGCCGACGGGAGTACCGGTCGGGCAGCCGCCGGACGGCTTGCGGGGGGCGCGGGCGCGGCGGCAGTTGACGCGGGCACGGTGACGCTTGGCCTCGGCTCGCCCAGGTCGACGATGGCCGCGGACGCGCGGCCGTTCTCCGGATCGTGTTCCAGCACGCGGCGGTAGACGGCGAGCGCCTTGTCGGGGGCGCCCGCCCGGCCCAGCGCGTCCCCCAGCGCGAGATAGGCGTCGAGGAGCGGCGCGCGATCCCCGCTCCGGAAGGCCAGCTCCACCCGCTTCTGGTGATTGTGGATGGCGTCCGGCTCGAGCGCCACCAGCCGCTCGGCGATCCCGACGGCACTGGACCAGTCTTCGCCCCGCTCGTACCCATCGAGCGAGAGCCGCAGCTCTTCCGCCGCGCGCGGCAACTCGCCCAGGAGCAGCAGCCGATCCGCCAGCTCGCGGTGCAGGTCTGGATTGTCCGGATCGTTGATGATCCGATCCTCGAGCTCGGCCAGCTCGTCGCTTCCTCCGACGGAGGTCGGCTCCGGCTCGATGAGCGGCAGCCCCGCCGTAGCCGCGCCGGGCGCCGGCTCGACCTCGAACTCGAGATCCACGTCGGCCCCGTCGCTCGCCACGAGGTCCACCTCGGTCGCGCCGAGCGACAGCTCGAGATCCTCCCCCGAATCGAGGAGTCCTTCTACCGGCCCGGCATCGGCGCCTTGGGCGAGATCCATCGATTCGAGAGGGAGGCCATCGAGCGTCAGGTCCGCCGGCGATGGCTCGAGCTCGAGACCGGCGACTGAGGGGTCGAGCTCGAGTCCGGCCACCGGCCCCAATGAGTCGACGTCCGTGCTCCCGTCCACCACCGTCTGCTCCAGCCCCATGAGCGGGGCCGCTGATTCCTCGGATACCTGTCCGGCCTCAGTCTCGTATGCTGCCTGCGTCAGCTCGAGACCCTCGGGCGGCGGAGCCTCGACCGCCCGCGGCTGTCCGGTGGCCGGCTCGGGCGCTGGCGGCGAGGTCGGAAGGTCGAGGCCGGTGTCGAGAAAGACGAGATCGCCGCGCCCCGGCTTGGGCCGCGCAGGTGCGGCTGTCGGGATGGTCCGGGCCTCCCCGGCGGGGGCCGGCGCCTGCGCGGTACCGCCCAGGCCTTCCAGCTCGCCGGCAATCTTGGCGAGCTGCTCGAGCGCTTCCTCCTCGCGCGAGGCCGCGCGAAGGAGCTCGACCAGCATCATCCGGATTTCCTGGCTGCCGGAGAACTGGTCGGCGAACTCCTTGACCGACTGAAACGCCTGGTCGAGCTGGCCGAGGCCGTTCATCCGCTCCAGGAATTCGATCAGGTTCCGCTTGGCTTCGATGACGACGTTCTTGCGGGCGTGGAGCTGGGCCAGCTTGAGGTAGGTCTGCGTCCGCCCGGGATTGACCCGCAAGATTTTGCCGCAGAGCGCGATGGCGTTGTTGAAGAAGCCCTGGTCGGCGTAGAGATCCACGGCCCGCTCGTAGGAGCGGACGGCCGAGGCGGTGTCGTTGATCTTGAGGTAGAGGTCCCCGACGCGGTTGTACAGCGAGAGATCGGGACTGGTTTCCGCGCCGGATTCAATCTGCTGGATGGCTTTCAGGTAGACTTCGATCGCCTTCCGCCAGTCCTCCTTCTGCTCGAACTTCCGCGCCGAGTCCTTCAGCTTTTCCAGATTCATGCGGCTCGGACGTTGGAAGGGGGGACCGAAGATAAGCCCAGGAGTGAGCGAAAGGTACCGGGCTGCTACCACACCGGCAAGCAGGTGTGGAGCGGGCTACGCGGGGCCGGGATCGAGCTCGCCCAGGGCCACCGCGCGCGCCAGTCGCTCGAGGTCGGGGGCGGGCGGACGGTCGGGCCCGAGCCGTGCCACACCGGGCGTGAGGCCCCGGAGACGGCGGTATAGGTCGCCCACACCACGGCCGGGCGTGAGTGGCTTGAGGAACTCGAGCCCCTGAGCCGCGCAGAGGAGCTCCGCGGCCACGACACGCTGCGCGTTGGCCAGGATCCGCTGGGCCTTCCAAGCCGACGCCATGCCCATGGGGACGAAATCCTCCTGGTTGGCGTCGGTCGGGATCGAGCCGATGCTGGCCGGCATCGCGATGGCCCGGGACTCGGCCACCAGCGAGGCGGCGGTGATCTGGACCATCATGAAGCCGCTGCTCAGGCCGGGATCATCGGTGAGGAAAGCCGGGAGGCCCTGCGAGAGATCAGGGTTCACCAGCCGCTCGACCCGCCGCTCCGCGATCGCCTGCAGCGTGGTGAGCGTGATGGCGAGCAGGTCCAGCGCCTGGGCCACCGGCTGGCCGTGGAAGTTGCCGCCGGAGATGACCTCCCCGTCGTCGAATACCAGCGGGTTGTCGGTGGAGGCGTTGAGCTCGACGGCCACGGTGTCTTCGGCGAACCGGATCGCGTCGAGCACGGCTCCCATGACCTGAGGTGCGCAGCGCAGACTGTAGGCGTCCTGCACCCGCGGGTCGTTCTCGCGGTGGGACTCCCGGATCTCGCTGTCCGCCAGCAGCTCTCGCATCAGCCGGGCGGCCTCGGCCTGGCCACGGTGGGGCCGCGCCTCGTGAATGCGCGGATCGAGCGGCGCGGGCGTGCCGCGCAGCGCCTCCAGGCTCATCGCCGCGGCGGCGACGGCCGTTCGCCAGAGCACGTGCGCGTCGTGAACCAGCAAGGCAAGCAGCGCGGTCTGCGCCTGCGTACCGTTGATGAAGGCCAGGCCTTCCTTGGGCGCCAGCACGAACGGCGCGAGGCCGGCCGCCTCGAGCGCCTGGCGCGCAGGCGAGGTACTCGTGTCGGTCAGCACTTCCCCTTCGCCCATCAGGGCCAGCGCGATGTGGCTGAGCGGGGCCAGGTCGCCGCTGGCGCCGACACTGCCCTGCTCCGGCACCACCGGCACCACCCCCGCATTGAGCATCGCCACTAGCGCTTCGACCAGTTCCGGCCGGACGCCGCTGGTGGGCCGCAGCAGGACATTGGCGCGAAGCAGCATGACGGCGCGGACCACCTCCGCCGGGAGCGGCGCGCCGACGCCCGCGGCATGGCTTCGGATCAGGTTCACCTGCAGCTGGTTCAGCTTGTCCGGCGCGACGCGGACGTTGGCCAGCTTGCCGAACCCGGTGTTGATCCCGTATATGGTCTGCCCCGAGGCTACCGCGGCTTCGACCAGACGCCGACTGGTGAGCAGCGCGGCACGCGCCGACGCGTCGATCCCGACCCGGGCCCTGCCCCGGGCCACCCGCACGACGTCCGCTACCGTGAGTGAGCGGCCGTCGAGTACGCAGTCTGTTCGTGGCATGGCCCGAAGTAATCGGCGGGGGGGCGAACATTCAACCCCCGCGACGTCGGGTGCCCTGCGAAGCACGGCGAGCGCGGCGAGGGGGTGAGGTCCGAGACACCACAAAA
>DATEJD010000208.1:0-9834 GCA_035278325.1 Gemmatimonadales bacterium
CGGCGGAGGACTTTTCCCAGCGCCACGTAGGCGTCCGCCAGCTCGCGCGGAGCCTGCAGCTCCTCGAAGATGCCCGCGGCCGCTTCGGCCGCGCGGCGGGCCTCGCCCAGCCGGTCGAGTCCGGCCAGGGCATGGGCGTGATTGAGGCTGGCGAGGCCGCGGAGGTGGAGGTCGCCGCCGCTGCTGCGGAGGGCGTCGAGGCACAGCCGGAAGTAGCGGTCGGCGTCCGCCCAGAGGCGGAGATCGCCGCTCGCGACGCCGAGGTTGTGGTAGGCGACCGCGCAGCCGTCATGGTTCCCGGCGGCCTCGAAGCCGGTGAGCGAGTTCTGGTAGCGGAGCAAGGCCTCCACGAAATCCCCCTGGCCGCTCGCGACGGTCGCGAGGTTCTGCTCGATCCGCCCCAGCAGGTCCGGGCTCCGCGCGATGGAGGCGGCGGCCAGGAAGCGCTCGCGGGCGAGCTCGAACCGCTCGTCCATGAGCTCGAGGCCGCCCGCCGTGTTCAACGCCTCGGCGACGAGATCGGGATCCCGGGCTGTGCGTGAGAGCTGCTCGCTGCGCTCGCAGAGCGCGCGGGCAGCCCCGCCGTCCTGCCGCTTGCAGTGCACGACCGCCAGGCGCCGCAGGGCCTCCGCCGCCTCGCGGAGCTCGCCCGATTCTTCGGCCGTGGCGGCCGCCCGCTGATAGGCAGCCGCGGCCTCACCCAGATGGCCCTTCCGGTCGTACTCGCGCGCGAGCTCGAGGAGCGTTTCCGAGGTCACCACGCAACCGCGTAGCGGGAGAAGTGCTCCAGCTCGCCCGTCACCCTGCGGTGGAGCAGATCGTCGACCGAGATCACGTACGACAGAATCGCGAGGAGGTCGCTGGTGTACGCGATCCGCTTGGGGAGCAGGCTCCCGAGCAGCGGGCAGTTGGCGTAGCTCAATGTCAGGGTCGCGGGCTTGCCGACCGCGAACTGGAGACCCTCCGGTCCGAAGTGCACCGAGTTGACGGTGCCGACCGGCGCTTCCGCCGTGATCAAGACCGGAGCATCGAGCGCGCCGGCGGGCACGGTGAGCGTGTGCGGCCCCACCGTAAGGGTGCCGCCCTCGGCGCCGATGGTGGCGGAGTCGGCGGCGTAGGGGAGCGGGTTGCAGGCGAGCAGGCCGCTGCCCACGGAAGTCCCGAGCAGGCCGTTCCCGGCGAGCAGGGCCGAAGGCGCCTCATCTCCGGGAGCGGTCGGCTCTCCGAGCGACGAGCAGCTCGCCAGGCTCAGCGCGCCGGCGAGGACGAGGACAGAAAGGGCGCGGGTACGTTTCACGACTCTGCTCCGGGATGAAGGGTGACTCGCCATGCGCCGTTACCGCGGCGAGGGCCGAGGCCCTGGCCGCCGGCCGCGCGAGCCCATGCGGGCCGAGCGGGGGACGCGGAACTCCGGTTTCGCGCGCGGGGAGAGGGCAAACGTCGTACCCGGGAGCCACACGACAACGGTTGCAGCACGACATGAGGGCCGGCTTTCGGCGCCCAGTTGGAGATTGCGCGGCAAGCGGTTAGGGGACTGCTCCGATCCCCTAGGTCTCGGGGGCTGTCGCGATCTTCAGCATCTGTCGAGTGACGGCGCGAGAAGCTGCAGCGGAGGGAAGGTTCGGGGTTGCATTACGCGGGTGGCCGCAGGTCGCGCCTCATCAGGAGGGAAGCGAGGCCCGGGCGCATGGCCCGTGATCTCGCGGGGCTGGCTGGCCGGGTGAGCTCGTGCGGCTGTTCACCACGGAAGCACGGAAGACACGGAAGGCTCGGTGCCACTTCGAGCCTCCCCACATTCCTAGTCCGAAGAGTTCGTCGTTCAAGGTTTTTGAGGTGGGTGGCGCCCCAAAATCCCTGCGGCGAAGGCCGGCTAGGGCGCGGAATGAGAGGAGGCTGGACTGGCCTGGGAGTCCTCCGTGGCTTCCGTGCTTCCGTGGTGAAGAGCCGCACGGACTCCTGTATCGCATGCGGGCTCCGTGCGTCGGCAGGGGGTGGCTGGCCGGCGAGGCGCGTTCAGAGCTAACGACGTGCGACCGGAGCTACGCGGCGGAGCTAGCGCCGCACGCCCGCAGCCGATGCCGCCTGCAGCGTCGCCAGCAGGGTCGGCTCGTCCCACCCGCCGTCGTGACGCACCCCGTTGATGAAGAACGTCGGCGTGCCGTTGACGCCGCTCCGAACGCCGCTGATGAAGTGCTCCCGCACCCGACCGACGAAGCGATGGGTGGCAAGCGCCGTTGCGGCCCACTGTGCGTCGATGCCCACCGCCCCGGCATAGGCGATGAGATCCTCGTCCTCCAGCGCGTCCTGATGCTGGTAGAGCAGGTTGTGCATGGCCCAGAAGGCGTGGCGGGAGCCCGCCGCCTCCGCCATCTCCGCCGCGTGCTCGGCGTGAGGGTGAACCCGACTCAGAGGAAACTGCCGAAAGGCGAACTGGAGGTGGTCGCCCATCTGACGGATGATCGAGTTGACGATGGGGAATGCCATCCCACAGTAGGGGCATTCGTAGTCACCGTACTCGACCAACGTCACCGGGGCGTCCATCGGGCCAAGGCGATGATCCTGCTCCGAGAGGGGCGGGGTGAGAGACGTGGTCATGAGTTCGCTCCAGACTGCATGGCGGGCGAAGGCAGATTCTCGACGGCGGAGAGGACGCCGTCGGCACCGGGATTGACGTCGACGGGCGAGAGGAAACTCCAGTGGATCACGCCGTCGCGATCGAGCACGAACAGCGCCCGCTCGGCGAAGCCGTCGCGCTCGCGGTAGGCGCCGTAGGCTCGCGCCACCGCGCCCTTCGGCTCGAAATCGGAGAGCAGCGGAAACTCGATATGACGGGCGCTGGCGTAGGCGGCATGACACCAGACGCCATCCACCGAGATCCCAAGCACCTCGGCGTCGTGGCGGCGGAACTCGGGAAGCAGCTCGTTGAAGAGCGCGAGCTCGTCCCCGCACACCGGACTCCAGTCCGCGGGATAGAACACCAGAATCAGCGGCCTGCCGCGGCGCTCGGCCAGGCTGAGCGTGGTCCCGGGACCGCTGGGCAGGGTGAATTCCGGTGCTCGCGTGCCGACGGCCAGGGGCCTCGAGGCGGTGTTGGTCATGTCGTCTCCATGCATCGTGGCAGGACCTCGCCGGAGCGCTCGCCGCAAAGTGGGCGGAGGCCCGGTGGGGCGCTGTCGGGGAAAGGCGAAGAGATGGTTGCAGGCCGCGAGGATCCGGCGTCCTCGCTCAGGCCTCCGTCCTGGCCCAGGGAATGAGATCGAGGCGCTCGAACGGAATCGGCGCTCCGGTGGTCTCGCTCATCCCGAAGCGCTCGGGCGCATGGTAGAGACGCTGCAGGGCGGCATCGATCTCTTCCAGCGTTCGAGTGGCGCGGTCGGCAAGCTGGGTCGAGAGCTCCTGATCGAAGCTGTCGGTCCCCTGGTCGGCCAGGTGGAAAGGGTAGTTGGTGAGGTCGCCGTCCTCGTCCGGGTTGGAGCGACCCTCATCGTACCGGCGGATGACCTGCAGGGCGCGCTCGCGTTCCTCTCGCAGGCGACCCTCCAGGTGCCGAAGCTGCTCTTGCGTCAGCGTCATGGTGAAATGGAATGCGGCGTACTGGGGCCGGCGGTGACGGGCGCCACGTCGGTCTGCCGCCGCTGAGTTCTCACCGTGACGGCAATCCGTCCTTCCGCCGTCACATCCTGGATCCTTCCGCTTCCGTTCTTCCGCCTTTCCGTTCATCCGCCTGTTCAGCCGCCTTTCGGTCCTTCCGCCTTTCCGTCCTTCCGTCCCTAAAGGCCGTCCCACGAGGCTGCGACGCCGGCCGGGTGAGGCGAATCACTGAACAAGCAGGTGCCGCAGGGGTAGATAGGCGCTCTTCTCAAGGTGGGTGCATGTCCACGCAGGGAGTCATCGCCGGCCTTTGCGGCCTCGCCATCGTAGCGGCGTGCCGCCACCGCCCGCCCCCCGAGCCGACCGCTCAACTCGCCCGCGACTCGAGCTGCGCCCAGACCGACAGCGGCGTGGACGTGGGACAAGATGTCCGTCGCGGCCCACGCTATCGGGTGGATAGCAGCGGCCAAGTCGAGACCCTGCCGCCGGTTCCGGTGGCCGAGACCGACACGGCAAAGCGCGGTTGCCCGGCTGTGCCAGACACGTCCGGCCGCGACAGCACCGCGCAGTCCACGCCATGATGACCCGCCCGCGCGCCGCGCTCGCGCTGATCGCGCTGCTCACCGCGTGCAGCGACTCCACCGGGCCTTCCGTCTCGGGCCAGCAGTTCACCATCTCGGTACGCTATGTCGACCGCACCCCGCCCACCTCCGCCGTGGTCAGCGCGTTCAACCAGGCCGCCGGCAAGTGGGAGGGCATCATCGTCGATTCGGTCGGCTCGGTTCCGATCCAGTTGGCCGCCGCCACGTGCGACTCGTCTCAGCCCGCGATCAACGAGACCGTCAAGGACCTGCTGATCCTGGTGCACGTGCGGCAGATCAGCGATACCGTCCCCGGGCAGGCGATCCTCGGCGAGTCAGGGCCGTGCCTGGTGCGCAACCCGGGCAACATCCCGGTGCTCGGCGTGATGTCGCTCAACAGCACCACGCTCACGTCGCTGGCCAACAGCGGCCTGCTGAATGACGTGGTCACACACGAGATGGCCCATCTGCTCGGCTTCGGGACGGTGTGGGACCTGGACAAGCTGCTGCAGGACTCGACGACCCAGGACCCCTGGTTCAGCGGGCCGGAAGCGCAGGCGGCGTTCCGGATGGCGGATCCCAGCTACACCGACAAGGTCGTACCGGTGGAGGCGGGCGGCGGCGCGGGGACTACGCTGAGTCACTGGCGCGAATCGGTGATGACCAACGAGCTGATGACGGGGTTCATCAACAACCCCGGGCCCAACCCGCTCAGCGCGATCACGATCGAGTCGATGGCGGACTTGGGGTACGTGGTCGACGTGAGCAAGGCCGAGCCGTGGCCCACACCGGGCAGCATGACAGCGGCGGTCGAGCGGCGGCCGGCGCCCGCCTCGGTTGTCGTGGTGTCACCACCTCACACGCTGCTGCACGAACCCCGGTTCTCGGTTACTCGTTCCGGAGAGATCGTTCCGCTTTCATCCCCCTGACATCGCGGGTCTCGCCGACCCCCTGACATCGAGAGTCTCGCCGAGCCGGCTAGCTCCCTGACGCGGGGCAACAGCGGGCACTGAGCTGCGGGCCGACAGGCTAAGCCCAGCCGGCCCGCTCGGCAGGTGATTGTGACCTCCGTCGCGGCCTCTTCGGCCACCGCCTCTCAACTTTCACGCACTGTCCGCCCTGTCGTGGCGGGGCGATCCGGCCCGACGTGTGGCCCGGGCCCGCGCGGGTGCCACCCCAACCGGACGCTTCGATGGCCCGACACTCGAGTGGTTTCCACCCCATCGCCTGGCTCGCGGTGGTGCTGCTGGCATCCTGCGGCGGGTCCTCTCAGAAGCAGGTGGAGCAGGCCGCCGAAACGCTCCGCTCCTGGCAGGCGACGCTCGAGCTAGTGTCGACGGCGAGGGAGGATGGCTCCGTACCTGAGCAGTTCGCCGAGCAGGTGCGCGCAGCCGCCGCGCAAGGGCGTGCCTCGGCCGAGGCCAAGCTGCGCAAGGCGGCGCCTTGAGCAAGCTGTTCGAGATCGCGCTGGGGGTCGTCACCGGCATCGGCGGGTTTCTGGAGACCGGGTCGCTCGCCACCTCGGCGCAAGCCGGCGCCGCGTTCGGCTTTCAGCTCGCGTGGGCCATCGTGCTGGGCACCGTGTGCATCGCCTTCCTGGTCGAGATGGGCGGCCGGCTCGCGGCAGTCAGTCGCCACACCCTTCCCGACGCCATGCGCGAGCGCTTCGGCATTGCGTTCTTTCTGGTGCCTCTGGTCACCGTCGGGCTGGTCTCGTTCCTGGTGCTCGCCTCCGAGATCGGAGGCGTGTGTCTGGCCCTTCAGTTCGCCAGCGGGATAGCGTTCCGCTGGTGGGCGCTGCCGGTGGCCGGGCTGGTCTGGCTGGTGCTTTGGAAAGGCACCTTCGGGATGGTCGAGAAGGGCGCATCGCTGCTCGGCCTCGTGACGCTGGCCTTCGTGGTCGGCGCGGCACGGTTGCATCCGCCAACGGCCGAGCTGACGGCTGGCCTGCTGCCATCGCTGCCGGCACACGAGCCGGCGCGCTACTGGTTCATGGCCGTGAGCATCATCGGGGCGTCGGTCAGCCCCTACCTGTTCTACTTCTATTCGGCCGGAGCCGTCGAGGACGGGTGGGACGAGAGCTACATCGGCATCAACCGGGTGATCGCCGGAGCCGGGATGGCGTTCGGTGGTGTGGTGGCGGTCGCGGTGCTGGTGTGCGCCGCCATGGTGCTGCACCCGCTCGGGATCCAGATCAGCCGCTACGAGCAGATTCCGCTCATTCTCGCGACGCCGCTCGGCAGGGCGGGGTTCGTGCTGTTCATCCTGTCGCTCGCGATCGCCTGCTTCGGCGCCGCGCTCGAGATCGCGCTCCAGCTGGCCTACATGGCGGCTCAGGGCTTAGGCTGGCGGTGGGGCGAGAACCTGCAGCCCCGTGACGCCGCTCGGTTCACTCTGGTCTACACCGCCGGCTTGCCGCTCGCGGGGCTGGTGATCCTGACCGGCATCGATCCTCTCAAGCTTACGGTGTTCTCGATGGCCCTCACGGCGCTGTCGCTGCCGGTCACGGTGGTGCCGCTGCTGGTGCTGATGAACGACCCGATCTACCTCGGTGAGCGCACCAACGGCTGGATCAGCAACGCCGCCGTGCTCGCGATCGGCCTGGTGGCGTGCGTCGTGGCGCTGGTGGCCATTCCGCTTCAGCTCTTCGGAGGCTGAGACATGGAATTGGGGCGCATGGTGCTCGATCAGCAGGTGATGGACCGGCATGATCGGTTTATGGGCAAGGTGGATGGTATCGTGCTCGAGGTCCGCCCGGGCGAGCCCGCGCGCGTGAGCGACATCGTGATCGGGGGCACCACGCTGCTCTGGCGCCTCCGCCGGACGCTGGCCCGCCGACTGGAAGCCCGCTTGGGCTCCGAGGGGCACGCGGACCGCATTCCGTGGAAGCGGGTGTTGAGGGTCGGCATCGACGTCAAGGTGGATGTCGACGCCAAGCAAAGCCCCGCGCTGCATTGGGAGCGGTGGGTACGGGACCATGTCATCGGACGGATCCCGGGCGCGTGACGGCCGCGCGCGAGGTCCGTCTGGAGCGACTGCTCGGCCGACGGCTCGTTGATGCGCACGGCCGGGTCATGGGCTGCATCGAGGACGTGGAGGCGACCCCGGTAGAGGGCGAGTATCTCGTCACCCACGTCGTTGTCGGTGCACACGGGCGCATGGCCCGCCTGCTGGGGTTCGCGCACCAGATTCCCACCCTCAAGGCCTTGGGGTTGAGCCGCCCACTCCGCGTCAGGCGAGTGCCATGGGCCTGGCTCGACCTGTCCGATCCAGATCATCCACGGCTCGTTCCGACGGCCCTCGTGGATGACCCGCCCTGACCGACAGACGCATTCGGTTGCCGATCTCGGGCGGGCGGCAGCCCCGCCTACCGTGATCCTCGGGCGCCTCCCCCGCTCCGCGCCAGCGCGGTGGATGCCCCTGGCAGGATCAGGGGCGCCCGCGGCGCCTGATTGAAGTCGAAGTCCGCCGCGAGATTGCCGAGCAAGGGAACGCCCTCCCGAACCGTGGGCCGCGGATCCGGCCGGCCATCGGTGCGCGGATCGATCCGCTGGCTCCCCAGAAAATCGTCCTCGATGAACTTCACGTACGCGTCGAAACTCAGAGTCTGGTGATCGATGAAGCCGCGCCTGGCGAAGGGACTGATCACCAGGCCCGGCACACGAAGCCCGTAGCCGTTCTGGTCCACGGTAGGGGGCGGCACGTGATCATAAAACCCGCCCCAGTCGTCCCACGAGAGGAAGATGGCCGTGCTGTCCCAGACCGGGCTCTGCATGATCGTGTTGATGAGGCCGGTGACATAGGCCTGACCCGTGCTCACCAGGGCCGACGGATGCTCGCTCACCTCGTCGTTGGGCACGATCCAGCTCACCGCGGGCAGCGTTCCGGCGCGGACGTCGGCAAAGAAGTGGTCGATGGTCTGGATGTTCCCTACCTCGCTGTCCGCCTGCACGGTGGTGAAGTTGGGCAGCGGGTTCCAGATCTCGGGCGTCCCGACCGTCTGCGGCAGCGGCGCGCAGGTCATCCCATCGTCCTCGCAGTCAGGCTGGGCGCCCTCCGCTACGTAGTATTTCCAGGTCACGTTGTTCTTGTGCAGCAGGTACGTGAGGTCGGTCCAGGCGTAGTTCGCGGTGCTCCCTGACGGCGGGTCCTCGAGCGCATTGACACAGCTCACCGGATTGTTCACCACACTGCACTTGGCCGACCACTCGGACACCATGAACAGATGGGCGGGCAGGCTCCAGGACGCGTTGGGCTCAAACATGTGGTCCTGCAGCACGAAGTTCTGGGCGTACGCCCAATAGTTGGGAATCTCGCGCTGGTCGTGATACCCCATCACGTCGGTCGGGCCCGTAGGCGGGCATGGGTTGGTGCCCGGCGCATTGCAGGTCGTCCCCATGCTGGCCTCGGCGCGGGCGATGAACCCGTCCATCCGTCCGCCGTCGATGTCCCTCGAGGCGTCCAGCGCCCCGTGCGGACCGCCGAAGTTCTTGTCGGCCGAATCGTGAAAGGGCCGGATGCAGCCGCCCAGCTCGGCGTCGGGCAGGCACACCAGCGGCACGCTGCCCACCATGGGCAGGCCATCGGCGCCCGGGTAGGTGCCGAAATAGCTGTCGAAGGATCGGTTCTCCTGCATGATGATCACCACGTGCTGGATCCGATGGATCCCCCCGAGCGGCGCGCCAGGCAGGTTCGGTCCATTCGAATCGGCGCACGCGAGGAGGAGCAGGAGGAAAGCCGAGCCAGGGAGGGATACCGCAGTCGATCGGGCTGACATGCTACGCTCACCGAACAGGCGTCAGGCTCTCGGTGGGCGGCACAGAAGTTGGTTCCTCCACGAGAGATGACCGCCACCCCTGAGGATTCACTGGCCGGCCGGGTGGTCGCGTTCTGGCCTCGGCTCTATTCCGCCCGGTACACGAGCGATACACACGTACACGAAACCATTCGCGCGATTCGTCCGTCTGACCCTGAAACGCGGGCCAATTCGCCCGCGGCACATCCCGAAAGGATCAGACCATGGGTATCAAACTTCTGGCTCCCGCCGCCACCTGCCTGTTACTCAACATCATAGCTCATCCAGCCCCGGCCGCTGCGCAGACCGCCGCGCAGCACGAGGCGCTGGCGTCGGACAGCACCTTCCTTCAGACGGCCGGCAGCCTGGGCCTCCTCCAGGCGAAGCTTGGCAAGCTGGCCCAGAACAAGGGCACGAGCGACGTGGTTCGGGATTTCGGCAAGCGGATGGCGACCGAGTACGCGCAGACCAACGAGCAGCTCGCGGCCGGGGCCAAGCAGGCGGCCTACCCGCGCCCGGTTCTGCTCCGGCAGCACCAGCAGATCTTCGACCGCTTCAACACGATGAGCCGGTCGAACTTCGACAAGAGCTACATGACCGAAATGGTGAGCGAGCACGACGAAGCGGCGCGGCTGTTCGAGCAGGAGGCCAAGGCGGGGCGGATCGCGTCGCTCAAGCAGCTCGCGGCGGGAATGCTGGCGGACGTGCAGCGGCGTCAGTCGCTGGCGACGCAGACGGCGAGCTCGGTCGGGGCCGACGTGACGGCGGCGACGTCGACGGCGCGGCAGGGGAGCTAAGCGGGGAGGGGGGAGCGGGGGGAGTCACCCTGAGCGAAGCGAAGGGGCCATGCGTTCGGGCATGCCCCCT
>DATEJD010000209.1:0-8597 GCA_035278325.1 Gemmatimonadales bacterium
GAGCACCGCGAGCGCCGTGAGCGGCCGGCTCGCGCTCACGGCGACGCCTCCGACTGCCCCGGCAGGAGCACGCCGTCACCCGACCGGCCGACCGGCTTGTCGGTCACGATGTTCTTGAAGTCCGGGTCGGACCGGAAGCTCTGGCCCTCCAGGTGATCGGTCCCCCGGTCCATGATGAAATGCGTGTTGGTCGAGATCGTATTGGTCGCGTTGTCGTACTTGAGCGTATCGGACTGCAGCTTGCGCCCGTCGGGCGAGACGACCACCACGTTGCCGTTGGCCTGCATCGAGCCGTCCTGCCAGCGGTACGTGCCGGCCTTGGCCGTGAGCGTCGAGCTCTCCTTCCCGTTCAGGTCGTAGAACACGACCCGAACGTTCCGCAGCTGCGTCACCTGGGTGTTCTCGTAAAAGTAGGCCGTGTCCGCCTGCACCTCGCTCCGCCGGATCCCGTCCTTGCTGACCCAGTGCGAGAACCCCTCCAGCACCTGATCGGCGCTGTCGGTGGCCTGCACCGTGGTCACCGGCTTGGCCCCGGGATCCTCGCAGGCAAGGACCAGGACAATCGCCACCAACGCCAGCCAGCCCGCCCGCGCCATCAGACCGCCCCCGCGCGCATGAGGTCGTGCAGGTGCACGGCCCCGACCACCGCACCCGAATCGTCCAGCACCGGCAGCGCGATGACGCCGTGCCGCTCCATCGTGCCCACCGCGGCGGCCGCGAGCTCGTCGGGCGCGGCCGTCTTGGGCGTCCGGGTCATGACACTGCCCACCGGCCGCTCCAGGAAGCTCGGGTCGCGCTCGACCATACGCGTGAGATCGCCGGTGGTGAGGACGCCGGCCAGGCGACCATCCTCGACCACGAGCGCGAGCCCGCGGTCGTGCGCCAGGCTCACCACGGCCTGTCGCATGGTGGCGCCCGAGCCCAGCACGTGTCCGGGGTGTACCATCACGTCGCGCACCCGGAGCAGGAGCTTCCGGCCCAGTGATCCGCCGGGGTGGAGCGCGGCGAAGTCCTCCCGGCGGAAACCCTTCACCTGCAGCAACGCCACCGCCAGCGCGTCGCTCAGCGCCAGCGCCACGGTGGTGCTCGTGGTGGGCGCGAGATCGTGGGGGCACGCCTCCTCGGCGACGGACGCATCGAGCACCACCGCGGCCACCCGCGCGAGCGGCGACTGCCGGCCTCCGGTGATGGCGATGATCGGCACGCCCATCCGCTGGAGCGATCCGGCCAGCCCGAACAGCTCCTCCGACTCGCCGCTCTTGCTCAGGAGGATGGCCACGTCGCTCCGGCCGACCAGGCCCAGGTCGCCGTGGAGCGAGTCCACCGGGTGGAGATAGGCCGCCGCGGTCCCGGTCGAGGTGAGCGTGCCGGCCAGCTTGCGGGCGATGATGCCCGACTTGCCCACGCCCGAGACGATCACCCGTCCCGACGCGGCCGCGAGCAGCTGCACCGCCCGGGCGAAGCCGTCGTCGAGTCGGGTGCCGGCCGTGCGCACCGCCGACGCCTCGACCTCGAGGACGCGGCGCCCCAGCTCGACCAGGTCCGGGGTGTCAAACGGCACGAATCACCTGCTCGGTGAAGTAGCGCTCGAGCAGCTCGCCCCAGAGGCCACGGGCCTTGAGCAGCACTTCCACCACCTCTCGAACCGCACCGTAGCCGCCTCGCGCCCCGGTCACATATTTCGCGACGGCCTTGACGTCGTCGACGGCGTTGGCCACCGCGATCGGCAGCCCCACCCGCCGGAGCACCTGCAGATCGGCCAGGTCGTCGCCCACGAACGCGGCGTCTTCCCACGCGATGCCGCGTCGGGCGAGGAGCGCGCCGAACGCTTCCAGCTTCTCCGGGCCGCCCACCTGGAGGACCTCTTCCACCCGGAGCTCGCGGGCCCGCATCGTGGTCGCCTCCGAGTGACGGCCGCTCACCCACACGACCGGGATGCCCGCGGTGCGCATGAGCAGCTGGCCCAGCCCGTCCTGAATGTCGAACCGCTTGAGCTCGACCGGCTGCCCGTCGACCGGACCGATGTAGATGCCGTTGTCGGTGAGCACGCCGTCGACATCCAGCGCGAGGAGGCGAATCCGGGCGGCCAGCGTGGCGTCAATCATGGGCCCGGGCCCAGAGCTCGAGCGTTCGGCCCACCAGCGCGTCGAGGCGATCGAGCGGCCACTGCGTCGCGGCATCGCTCATCGCGCGCGGAGGGTCCGGATGGGTCTCGAGGAAGAACCCGTCCGCCCCGGCCACCGCCGCGGCCGCGAGCAGCGCGGGAATGTGCTCCCGGTGGCCACCGCTCGCGCCGTCGGCCCCCTGCCCCGGCTGCTGCACCGAGTGGGTGGCGTCGAACACCACCGGCGCACCGGTGGCGGCGCGGAGCCGAGCGAAGTTCCGCATGTCCACCACCAGGTCGCCGTAGCCGAAGAACGTGCCGCGCTCGGTGACGGCGACGTCGGTGCTGCCACCGCTCCGCACCTTGTCGAGCGCGCCGGCCATGGCCTCGGCCTGCATCCACTGGCCCTTCTTCACGTTCACCGGGCGGCCGGTGCGGCCCGCCGCCAGCAGCAGGTCGGTCTGGCGGCAGAGGAACGCCGGGATCTGGAGCACGTCGGCAACGGCGGCCGCTGGCGCTGCCTGGCCCGCCTCGTGGATGTCGGTGAGCACCGGAAGGCCACTGGCCGACCGGACCCGCTCGAGCACCCGGAGCCCCTCCTCCAGGCCCGGCCCGCGCGGGGCGTCGCCGCGCGCCCGGTTGGCCTTGTCGAAGCTGGCCTTGAAGCACACCGGCACGCCGCGGCGCTGGCCGATGCCGGCCAGCGTCTCGGCCACGCGGGGTAGCACGTCGCCGGGCTCGACGACGCACGGGCCCGCGATCAGGAACGGCGCGCGCGCGAAGCTCCAGCGTTCACCCATCAGCGGACGATCTCGGCGAGCTCCTTGGGCAGCGGGGCCGACGACCCGCCCTGATGCCGCAGCGCCGCGCCGATGAACCCGGCGAACAGCGGGTGCGGCCGGGTCGGGCGGGACTTGAGCTCGGGATGGAACTGGCAGCCGATGAACCACGCGTGGTCGGGGAGCTCGATGGTCTCGACCAGCCCGCCATCGGGCGATTGCCCCGAGAGCCGGAGCCCGTACTCGGCGAGCACGTCGCGGTAGGCGTTGCTGACCTCCCACCGGTGCCGGTGGCGCTCGCTGATCTCCTGCGTGCCGTACGCCTGCGCCACGCGCGACCCGGGGCGGAGCCGCGCCGTGTACGCGCCCAGCCGCATGGTGCCGCCCAGATTGCTCACGTCGCGCTGAGACTGCATGAGCGCGATGACGGGCGTGGGACAGTCGGGCTCGAACTCGGTGCTGTTGGTCTCCGGCATGCCGCACACGTTGCGCGCGAACTCGATGATGGCGACCTGGAGTCCGAGACAGATGCCGAAGAACGGCAGGCCGTTCTCCCGGGCCCAGCGCACCGCCTCCAGCATGCCGTCGACCCCACGCTCGCCGAAGCCGCCGGGGATGAGCAGGCCGTCGAACTCGCCCAGCAGCCGGCCCGCGGCCGCCTGATCGGTGAACCGGTCGCTCGGGATCCACTCGACGTCCACCCGCGCGTCGTGCGGGATCCCGCCGTGAATGAGCGCCTCGCTCACCGACTTGTAGGCGTCGTGGAGGGCCGTGTACTTGCCCACCACCGCAATCCGCACCCGATGGGTCGGATGCAGGATCCGCTCGGTCATCTGCTTCCAGGGCCGGAGATCGGGTTCCCGGGTCTCGAGCCGCAGCCGCTCGCACACGACCGCGTCGAACCCCTGGTCGTGGAACCGGAGCGGGATCTCGTAGATCGATCGCACGTCCGGGCTCTCGATCACGCAGCCGAAGTCCACGTTGCAGAACAGCGCAATCTTCCGCTTGATGTCGGCGGAGATGGGCTGCTCGCTCCGGCAGATCAGGATGTCGGGCTGGATTCCGATCTGCATGAGATCGCGGACGGAGTGCTGGGTGGGCTTGGTCTTGAGCTCGCCAGCGGCGGCGATGAACGGCACCAGCGTCAGGTGGATGAAGATCGCGTTGTCGCGGCCCACCTCCTGGCGGAACTGTCGGATGGCCTCGAGGAACGGCAGCGACTCGATGTCGCCCACGGTGCCGCCGATCTCGGTGATGACGACGTCGTGCCCGGGGGCCGTCCGGCGGATGGCGTTCTTGATCTCGTCGGTGATGTGCGGGATCACCTGCACCGTGGAGCCCAGATACTCGCCACGGCGCTCCTTGTTGATGACGGTCTGGTAGATCCGCCCCGTCGTGATGTTGTTCTGCTGCGAGAGGGACCGGTCGATGAACCGCTCGTAGTGCCCCAGGTCGAGATCGGTCTCGGCGCCGTCGTCGGTCACGAACACCTCGCCGTGCTGGAACGGCGACATCGTGCCGGGATCGACGTTGATGTACGGGTCGAACTTCTGCATGGTCACGCTGAGGCCGCGCTCGACCAACAGTCGTCCTAACGATGCGGCGGCGATGCCTTTCCCGAGGGAGGAGACGACGCCGCCGGTGACGAAGATGTACTTGGTCGCGCTGGGTGCCGAAGTCATAGCGTTACCCCTGAAGTGCGTGCCAGTGGGCTTCCGCCCGTCGAAGGTCATCCAGTGTGTCGACACCAGGCAGCGCCGCCTCGGACAGCCGGGCCACGCCGATGGTGAGTCCGAGATGCAGTGCCCTGAGCTGCTCCAGCCGCTCCGCCTGCTCCGCCGCGCTCGGCGGGGCCGCCACCCATCGGGTCAGCGCCGCGCGGGTATAGACATAGATGCCGAGGTGCTGCCAGTAGAGCCCGTCCGCGGGGTCGGTCGGCTCGCGCCGATACGGGATGACCGCCCGCGAGAAATAAAGGGCTCGTCCGGCCGCATCGGTCACGACTTTCACCCGCGACGCCTCGTCCGCCAGCTCCACCGCGAGCGGCGCCGCGGCGGTCCCGATGTCGTCGCCCGAGGCAACCCGCTCGATCGCTCCCGCCAGCGCGTCCCGCGGGATGAATGGCTCGTCGCCCTGCACGTTGGCCACCACGTCGAACCCGGCGAACTCCGGCCGGCCCACCGCCTCGGCCACCCGATCGGTGCCCGAGAGATGACCATCGTGCGTGAGGATCGCCCGTACGCCGGCGCGCTCCACCACCTGGGCCACCATGTGCGAGTCCGTCGCGACCACCAGGTCCTGCAGGACCTCGTGCTCCATGACGCGCTGAATCACCCGGGTGATGAGTGGCTCACCGGCCAAGAGCTGGAGCGGTTTGTTAGGGAGACGGGTCGAGCCAAGACGAGCCGGAATGACACCCAGAACGCGCATCACCAAAAGTAATCGGATGGGTGGGGCGAGTCAAAACGCGTGCCGGGCTTTCGGCACCGCCCTATGGCGCTATCGGCAAACGAGTTACGGGGCGGGCTGCGGGCGGCTTAGACCGCCGCGAGCCGCTGGGTTGCGCCCGCGAGGAAGTTGCTGAGAATGCGCTTGCCGTGGATGGTGCCCACCGACTCGGGATGGAACTGAACCCCGTAGATCGGAAGGCTTCGGTGGCTCAGTCCCATGATCTCATGGCCGGGTGTACGGTCGGCGGACCAGGCCGTTATCTCGAGCTCGGCGGGAAAGGCCTCGGGCGAGACGACCAGCGAGTGATACCGCATGGCCTCGAACGGCGAAGGCAGACCCTCGAATACGGGATGGCCGCTGTGCGCCACCATCGTGGTCTTCCCGTGCATCAGCCGCTCGGCCCGCACCACCTGGCCGCCGAAGGCCTCGCCGATGGACTGATGTCCCAGGCACACGCCCAGCAGCGGGACACCCGCCGCCGCGGCTGCCCGCACGAGCGGCACGCTGATCCCCGCCTCGCGCGGCGTACACGGGCCGGGCGAGATGACGATGGCGACGGGATCCAGCGCGAGCGCCCGCTCCACGTCGAGCGTGTCGTTCCGGTGGACCACCGGATCGGCGCCCAGCTCGCCGGCGTACTGGACCAGGTTGTAGGTGAAGCTGTCGTAGTTGTCGAGGACGAGAAGCATGGCCCGAAGCTAGCGCGCGTGGAGCGAGTCCGCCAATCGGGTCATGGCGCGCCGGATCGAGTCCCCGCGCCGCAAGCCTTCCGCCCTGAGCGAATCGCCCAGGCGGGACTGCCGCTCGCTGATCGCCTGCGCCTTCTCCTGGACCCGCTGCGAGGCCTTCTCTGCCTTGGCCGCGGCCGAATCCGCGATGGCCTCCGCCGCCTCGGCGATCGAATCGGCCCTGGTCTCGAGCGCATCGCTCGAATCGCTGTTGCTGGCCCAGTCGCCATTCCGGAGATGCTGCGCCAGCGACTCCGGCAGCAGCAGCGGGAGCTCGACGTCACCGGGGGTCAGCTTGGCCGTCCCCATCTCCTCGAACCCGGAATCGTGGCTGGCGCAGAAGAAGAACGTCTTTTCGTTCAGCCGGTTCATGTGAATGTTCACGTTGCCGGGCTTGGCCGAGTCGCCCTCGATGTTGGCCGCCAGCCGGCACCCGGCCAGCCCCTTGGCCACGAGCGAATCGTCCACCTTCACCTGAAGCTCGATCGAGGACACCTTCTTGGGGGAATCCCGATTGACCGTCAGGCGCTCGAGCGTTCCGAGCTTGCTGCCATTGACCTGAAATGGCACGAAGGGCAGCGGAATGCTCAGGGGCTCGGAGCTGGCGATGACTGATTCCACTCGGGATCTGCCGTGATGGATGATCGAGATCACGATCATGCCGAGCGCGAAAATGCCGAAGGCGCCCAACAGGATCCGCAGCCAGTAGCTTCGCATGGTTCGGCCTCCGGGGCCGCTCGCAGGGAGTCCACACCCGCTTAGGGGTCAAATGTTCCAACTAGAGACGTCTACCGACCGTCGAAAGTTTCACCCGGCCGGGGCGTTGCGGCAGGGCCGCGACCGGGGCCGGCGGTGATCGAGGTCGACGGGCTGGAGAAGCAGTATGGCGACTTTCCGGCCGTCCGGGGCCTCAGCTTCACGGTTCGCCCGGGCGAGGTCCTGGGCCTGGTGGGGCCGAACGGCGCCGGGAAGACCACCACGATCCGGAGCATCGCCGGCATCATTATTCCCACGCGCGGCACCATCCGGATCGGGGGGCACGATCTGGCCAGCCAGCCGGTGGCCGCCAAGTCGCTCCTCGCGTTCATCCCCGACGAGCCCCACCTGTTCGAGTACCTGACCGTGGAGGAGCATCTCCGCTTCGTCGGGCGGCTGTACCAGGTGGGCGACGTGGACGGCCGCATTCCGGGACTGCTGGCGGAGCTCGACCTGGCCGACAAACGAACCGCCCTCCCGGGCGAGCTCTCCCGCGGGATGAAGCAGAAACTTGCCATCGCCTGCGGCCTGCTGCACAGCCCCGCGGCGCTGCTCCTCGATGAGCCACTCACCGGCCTCGACCCGGTAGGCATTCGCCGGATGAAGGCCACCATCGTGCGCCGCGCCGCCGCGGGGGCGGCCGTCATCCTGAGCTCGCATCTGCTGCACCTGGTCGAGGAGATCTGCACCCGCGTGCTGGTGATGAACGCCGGCCAGACCGTGGCCCTCGGCTCGGTGGCCGACATCGTCGCCAGCCGCCCTGCCCTGAGCGGCCGCCGGCTGGAGGACATCTTCCTCGCACTCATTACGCCCGACGGGGATTCTCGACCGTGATTCGGGTCTTCACCTACCTGGCGTGGCGGTCCACCTACAATCGCGTGGCGCGCCAGGCGCGGCAGCTCCGAAACCCAAGGTACCTCGCGGCGCTCCTGTTCGGCCTCAGCTATCTGTGGATCGTGGCCGTCGAACAGCGACCGCAGCATCCACCACCAGTGCTGGTGGGGGCCCGGTGGCTCGAGCTGGTCGGAGCCATCGGCGTGATCGGGGCGCTGCTCTGGGGCTGGGTCTTCGGCGTGGAGCGCCGGGTGCTGGCGTTCAGCCCGGCCGAAGTGACCTTCCTGTTCTCGGGACCGGTGAGCCGGCGCGGCCTGGTGCAATACAAGCTGCTCCGCAACCAGGTCCTCATCCTGTTCAACTCGCTGCTCTGGACCCTCATCCTCGCCCGCGAGCGGTTCGGCGCCTCTCCCTGGCTCCGCGCCCTCTCCATCTGGGTGCTGCTCACCACCATCTCGTTTCACCGGCTCGGCGCGTCCTTCGTGCGGACCAGCCTGCTCGAGCACGGGCGGATTGCCCTGCGGCACCGCATCGTCTCGCTGGTGCTGCTGGGCGTCCTGGTGATCGGCGCGGGGTGGAGCATCCAGGACGTGATGCCCGACCTGGCGGCAGGGTGGGCCGGCGGCTTGACCACCTTTCTCGACGCGCTGACGGATGCCGCGGCGCGCCCGGTGCCGCGCGTGCTCCTGGCCCCGTTCCTGGCCATGGTGCGACCGCTGGCCGCGCACACCTTGGGTGACTGGCTCCGCGCCGCCGGCCCGGCGCTCGGGCTCCTCGTGCTGCACTACGTCTGGGTGATCCGCGCGGACGCGGCGTTCGAGGAAGCCGCCGCGGAGGCCGCGCTCCGCCGGGCGCGGGGCTCGACTCGCGAGCGGGCCACGCCGCGCCTGGCCCACCGGCGCGTTCCGGCACTCTTCCGCCTGGCACCGCTGGGCTGGCCCGCGC
>DATEJD010000210.1:0-5679 GCA_035278325.1 Gemmatimonadales bacterium
CTCAGGGTGACTCCAGCGCCCGCCCCTCGGGATGGCAGTGTCGCTACGGGCTGCGGCGACAGTATCGCTGCCTGCTCGGGATGACAGTCGCCGCTACCGCCCAGTCCGCACGCCGACCGCGCGGATGTCGAAGAGCACCCGGTCCGCCACCTTCACCGTCCCGCCCGGCCCCCCGGTGTACGGCTTGATGCCGAAATCAGTCTGCTTGACGGTGAAATGCGTACTCGCGCGCAGCGTGTCCAGGCCCACCTGGACCACGACGTCCACCGGTACCTCCCGGGTCTGACCTACCAGCGTGAGCGCGGCCAACAGATGGAAGCCGTCATTCGTGGGCGTGGCCTGACGCGACACCAGCATGATCTCATGATGTTCCGAGGTGTGCAGCACGTCGGCGTGCATCGCTGCGGTCACCTTCCGGATCTCGGCGGTGTCAGGCGGGGTCATCACCTCCAGGCTGTCGGTCACCACGGTGATCCGGAGCCGGGAGTTGCCCGGCGCCTTCGGGAAATAGACCACCTCCCCCTGAAAGGCGCGCGCCTGTACCAGGTGGGTGTGGCCGGCGAAGCCGAGCAGACCGGCCTTGCCGGTTTTTACCATGAGTCGACTGCTGGGGGCCAGCCGGTACACGACCGAGTCCAGCTCCTTCACCCGGGGATCCACCGAGCCCGACGTGAGCACACCAGCGGAATCGGCGGCCGCGAGGGTGGGCTCGTCGGACGGCTGGGGGCGGAACGGATCGGGCTGCTGGCCATGCAGTGGCCCGGCCGCGAGCAGCAGGAATCCCAGGCAGATCATGATGCCGGAAATACGTCGCACGGCTCCCTGCCTCCCAGGGGTGAAGGTGGGGCTACGGCTAGGAACGTCCGACTCCCGGCCGCCGTGACCTTGTCCGAGTGACTACGTTTCCCCTGCACTTGCCCCACCGCCCGTTACCCGCAAGGAGAGCTCGATGAGCAGCACCTGGGAACAGGACATCCGGGCGCGCGAGGAAGAGAATCGCGTCGCATTTCTGGCCGCGGACGTCTCGGTGCTGGACCGCCTTTGGACCGACGACTTCGTGGTAAATTCGCCGCTCAACCTCATCAACGACAAGCAGCACACCCTGGCGCTGCTCCGGGCCGGCCGGATTCGCCATAGCTCCCTTACCGCGGAGATCGAGCGCATGAGTCGGCACGAGGACGTCGTGGTCGTGATGGGAAGCGACCAGGTGACCGATCCACCCGACGGCACGGTCACGCACCGACGGTTCACCAACCTGTGGCGCCGCGAAGGTGGGGAGTGGCGCTGCTTCGCCCGCCACGCGAACGTGGTGCGGCGGGAGCCGCGCTGAGCGTGGCCACGGTCCTCCTGGTCGACGACGACCCTCTGGTTCGGCATTCGCTGACCATGGCCCTGGAGCAGGTCGGCCATCAGGTCGTTGCGGCGGAGAACGGAATGGAGGGGTCCCGCCGGGCGCGCGAAGGCCAGGTCGAGGTCGCCATCGTGGACATCCATATGCCCGAGATGGACGGGCTCGAGCTGTTGGCGCAGCTCCGGGCCTCGGTGCCCGACCTGCCCGTGATCATGATCTCCGGGGGTGACCAGACCCGGGACCTGGCGCTCCTGCGGGATGCCAAGCTGCTCGGCGCCAGCGCGGCGCTCGCCAAGCCGTTCTCGCTCGATGAGCTCTACACCCACATCACCACGGCACTGGCGTCCCGGGCTCGCCGCACCGGCTAGATGCGGCCGATCGATCTGCGCATCGTCGAGGGCGGCCTGGACGACCCGCGGGTCGTCGCGCTGCTCCACACCCACGTCGCCCGGGCCAGGGCGGAAACCGCGCCGGGGAGCGCGCACGCGCTCGACCTCTCCGCGCTCAAGGCACGCGAGGTGACCTTCTGGTCGGCCTGGGAGAATGACGCGGTGGTCGGAGTCGGGGCGCTCAAGCGGCTGAGCGCCGAGCATGGCGAGATCAAGTCCATGCATACCGCGGAGGCGGCGCGCGGACGGGGTGTCGGGTCGGCGCTGCTGCGGCGGATCATGGCGACGGCCCGGGCGCGCGGGATGACCCGGCTCAGCCTGGAGACGGGGTCATGGCCGTACTTTCTCCCGGCGCGAGCGCTGTACGCCCGGCATGGGTTCGTGGAATGCCCGCCGTTCGGAGAGTACCGGGAGGATCCAAACAGCGTGTTCATGACGGTGAGCCTCGGTTAGCGCGAGCGGCCTACGTGCATCGAGGCATGCACCCCCGCCCAAGGGCTCAGGGCGACGTGCGGCTCTCGAGCGCGAACGCCATGACGAAATCCCCCTGTTTCGTCCCGAGCTTGCCGTGGCCGCCCGCCGCGATCACGACGTACTGGGTTCCGTCCACCATGTAGCTCATCGGCGTTGCCTGCCCGCCGGCCGGAAGCTGATAGCGCCAGAGCTCCTTCCCGGTCTCCGCGTCGAACGCCCGGAACACGCCGTCCATGGCCGCCGAGGTGAAGACCAGGCCGCCGGCCGTCACCATGGGGCCACCCAGATTGATGGAGCCCGTCGTCATTCCCGGCACCATCGTGCCCAGGGGCACCTCCCAGGCCTTCTTCCCGCTCGCGAGGTCCACCGCGGTCGTGGTTCCCCACGGTGGCGCGTTGCAGGGAGTCTTGCCGGGCGAGATCAAAAAGGTTCGGTACAACCCGTACGCCGCCGGCTCCTGGTTGCCGAACTCACCGTAGATCCGGTTGTCCTGCTCCTTCGTCGTCTCCTGGCGATACCGCTCCCGCGGGATCAGCTTGACCCACGCGACCAGCCGGTTGGTGTTGACGAACATGAGGCGGCGCTCGGGATCGTACGCGGCGCCGCCCCAGTTCACTCCGCCGACGTTGCCCGGCACCACCACCGTGCCGACGAGGCTGGGCGGCGTGAAGATCCCCTCCGAGCGTGAGCTTCGAATCTTCTCGGCGCACCAGCTCGAGTCCGCGGGTGTCGGCCCCCACACGTCCTCGGGCCCGAACCGCTCAGGCACGAGCGAGATGGTCGAGAACGGCTGAGTCGGCGAGGTCTGCTCGCCGGGCACATCGGTCTGGGGCACCGGCCGCTCCTCGACCGGCACGAGCGGGCGGCCCGTGAGCCGGTCGAGCACAAACACGTGGCCCATCTTGGTGTTGATGGCTACGGCCGGGGTGCCGTCGATCCAGGCGAAAAGCGTGGGCTGCGCCGCGACGTCGTAGTCCCACAAGTCGTGATGCACCACCTGGAAACCCCACACCGGCTTTCCGGTCGAGGCGCGGAGGGCCACCACCGCGTTGGCCCAGCGGTCGTCGCCTTTTCGGAGGCCACCGTAGTAGTCGGGCGCGGCGCTGCCGGTGGGCACGAATACCAGGTCATGCTCGGCGTCCACCGAGAGGGTGGCCCACGCGTTGCCCGCGCCTGTGGGCGGCGTGGTGCCCGTGGCCCATGGAATCGGGTCCCAGGTCCAGCGCCGCCGGCCCGTGCGGGCGTCGAACGCGCGCACGATGCCGCGGCCGGTGCTCACCCGCCAGTTGTCGGCGATGGAGGAGCCGGTGATCACGAGGTCGCGGTAGATGGCGGGCGCGGAGGTAACCTGATAGCCACCGGTCCATTCGCGCGGGACCCCGGCGTCGCGGCTCAGGTCGACCACGCCGCGGGCGCCGAAGTCCGTGCACGGCCGTCCGGTCTCACCGTCGAGCGCGATCAGGCGTCCATCGAGCGTGCCGGCATAGATCCGGAGCCGGCACGGCTGCCCCCGCTCGAGCCCGGGGTCCACCCAGGCTGACACCCCGCGCGAGGTGACTTCGGAATATTCACGATCCAGGTCCACACCCGGATCGTACTCCCAGAGCCGGGTTCCCCGCGCGGGATCGAGCGCGATCACGTGGCTGTACGGCGTGGTGAGCACCAGCCGGTGCTCGACCAGAATCGGCGTGGCCTCGAAGGCGGCCTTCCGCACCATCTCCGTCCTGGTCTCGAGCGCGCCGGTGCGGTACGTCCAGGCGAGTGTCAACCGAGCGACGTTGCCGCGATCGACCTGGCGGGCCGGTGAATAGCGCATGCCGCCCGCATCGCCGCCGTAGCTGGACCAACCGACGTCGGGCGTCGGATCGCTGTGGAGGGATCGGGCGGTGGTCGACTGGGCGCTGACGGCGGAGCCCCAGCCGAGGCTCAGGCCGGCGAGCAGGAGCAGGCGGAGGATGGACGTCACGGTGGGCCAATGTGTCGGAGCCGCCGTGGGCCCACAAGTCCCGGGTGGGCCGCGATACGGGGCAGACCGCGCGATGGTCCCGGGAGCCGGCTACTCGTTCGGCGCCGCGTCGTCCAGCGTGCGGAGGAACGCGACCAGCGCGATCTCCTCGTGACGCGTGAGCCCGAGGTTGCCCAGCTCGGTGCGGTTCACGTTGGCCGCCACCTCGGGCGCGGGCCAGCAGTTCACGCCGATCTCCGGATCGGGGAGCTGGTCGCAGCGGGGCAGCACGTCGCGCGTGTTGTAGAAGTGAACCACCTGCTCCAGGCTCTTGAACATGCCGTTGTGCATGTAGGCGCGGGTGGCGCCGGGGATCCCGGTGCGAGTCAGGTTCCGGAGCGTGGGCACCTTGAACCGGCCGGCCTGCGACGCTCGGCCGTCCACAGCCCCGATTCCGGGGTCCACGAAGCCGGGGCTCCGGCCGAGCTCGGGATTCTCGGGGTTGGGCGGGACGCCGATGTTGTCGCTGGTGAAGTCGGTGAAGAGCGCGCGGCGCCCGGCGCTCGGATGGCAGGCGGCGCACCGGCCCTTCCCGACGAAGACCGCGAAGCCTTCGCGCTCGAGCATGGTGAGCGTCGCCGCGCCGGCGAGCGCCCGGTCGTACTTCGAGCTGAACGGGCTCACGGCCGGCGAGCGCTCGAAGGCGGCGAGCGAGTGCCCGATGTGGTCGTACTCCAGTCTCACCCGATTCCGGTCCTCCTCCGTCAGCGGCACCCCGATGTTCTCCTGTCCGCAGAGCTCGTCGGTGTTGGCGGGGAACGCGATGCGCTGGATGTCGTCGCCCCAGGCGGTGATGTAGGCCTGGACGTATGCCGCGCGGGCGACGCGGTACACCACGCAGGCCGGGTCCGGCAGCGCCATCTCCACCGAATTGACGAACGGGGAGAGCGCCTGCTCGGCGGCGGGACTCCCGAGCCGCGCCCCGGTGGCTCGCCCGTCCCAGAAGTTCCCACCGACGAACGTTCCCGCTTCGTCATCCCAGTAGCGCACCGGGGCAAACGCCGCATACGATGCGCTGGGCGGCCGGCGGGTCCCCGAGCGGCTCGAGACCGATCCCGGCATCACCGCGCCGCCGGCGTTGACGGCCGGATCGGGCGCCGAGAAGCCCCAGGCGGGATCGTGACAGCTGGCGCAGGACTGATTGCGGTTGAGCGAGAGCGCCGGGTCGAAGAAGATCTGGCCGCCGACGGCCGCGGCGACGGCGGTCTCGAGCCCGCGCTCCTCGGTGCCGGGCGCGGCACCGGTGGGACCGTCAGAGCAGGCGGTGGCGATCAGCAACATGGTACACAGGAGGGAAGGCAGCGAACGCACCACGGTCTCCGCACGGCAGTCGGGCTCAGGGACTTTGGGACGGGGCGCAAGGTGGCCGCTGCCGGAGGGGAACGCAAGTGGAATCGGGAGAGTCGCGCTGAGCGGGAGTCATCCTAACTAGGAGTCATCCTAACTAGGAGTCATCCTGA
>DATEJD010000211.1:0-9619 GCA_035278325.1 Gemmatimonadales bacterium
TTTTGTGGCGCCTCGGCCCATCGCCTGCTCGCGTAGCTCCGGACACTTCGCGGCAGGGCGGCCTCAGCCTGCCAGCGGCGTTGACTTAGAGGCGTAAGGTGGTCAAACTACTGAGCTTAAAGCATGTCGTCAATCGCGCCCCCGCTCCCACGCATCCCTCGTCGCCCGGCCAAGGAGCCTCAGTGAGGGGCGTGGCCGCGGTCGCGTTCGCTTTGCTCTCTGCGGCCGCCCTCCCGCTGGCGGCGCAGGAGACGCCCCGGGTGGTCCGCAAGCTCGACTTCGAAGGCAACCGCGCCATCTCGGACGAAGTCCTCGCCAGCGCCATCGCCACCACCAACTCGAGCTGGTTTGCGCGCGCCTTCCTGATCCGGTCGCTCGGCCTGGGGGAGAAGCGGTACTTCGACGAGCAGGAGTTCAAGCGGGACGTGGTCCGACTGGAGGTGCTCTACCGGCGGAGCGGGTACCCGCACGTCGAGGTCGATACGACCGTGCAGCGGACGGAGGAGAACGCGTACATCACCTTCCGCATCAAGGAAGGCGAGCCGATCCGGGTCACGGGCCTCAGCATCACCGGCCTCGACACGCTGTCCGAGAAGGATCGGCGCGAGACGCTGGTGGACTTGCCGCTGCAGACGGGTGATCCGTTCAACCGGTACATGATGCAGGCCACCGCCGACACCATCACCCGTCGGCTCCGCGACCGCGCCCGACCCTCCGCGCGGGTCTTCACCAGCTTCGAGACCAACAAGGAGGCGGAGACCGCCACCGTCACGTTCGACGCCGCGCCGGGCGACAGCGCGCTGATCGGCACGGTGAACGTGATCGGCACCAGCCGGATCGATCCCCAGCTGGTGCGCAACCTGATCATCTCCCGGCCGGGCCGCGCCTACTCGCAGGACGAGCTGCTGCAGAGCCAGCGCAACCTGTACTCGTCCGACCTGTTCCGGTATGCCGCGGTCAACATCGACTCGGCCAAGTTCGACCCCGGTGCGGACTCGGTGCCGCTGCAGGTGCAGGTGAACGAGGCCAAGCGACGGCGGGTGCGCGGCGGGATCGGATACGGCACCGACGACTGCTTCCGCGGCTCGCTGGGCTGGACCACGCGGAACTTCCTCGGGGCCGGCGGGCGCATCCTCGACCTTACCAGCCAGATCTCGAAGGTGGGGGTGGGCCGGCCGTTCGACCTGGGCCTCGACCGGAGCATCTGCGGCAACTCGCGGGAGGACTCGGTCGGCTCGGCCAAGGTGAACTTCACGCTGGGCGCGTCCATTCGCCGGCCGGCGTTCCTCTCGCCCAACAACACGATCGCGGTGTCGCTGTTCACCGAGCGGCGCTCGGAGTTCAAGGTGTACCTCCGGCAGGAGACCGGCACCTCGGTCACGCTCCGCCGCGAGACGCCCAAGCGGCGCTATCCACTCTCGCTGGCGTACACCCTGGCGTACGGCCATACCGAGGCTACGCCCGAGAGCTTCTGCGCCTCGTTCAACGCGTGCACGCCCGACCTGGTGGCCCGGCTCCGCCAGAACGCGGTGCTCGCGACGCTCACCGCCACCGGCTCGATCCCGCAGGTCAACAACCCGCTGGATCCGTCGCGCGGCTCGGTGTCGTCGCTCGAGCTGACCTGGAGCTCCCGCTTGCTGGGCTCGAGCTCGTTCCAGCAGTTCTTCCGCGCGGTGGCCGACTACTCCTGGTACCGGCCGCTGGGCCGCGACGTGGTGTTCAGCTGGCGGGTGCGGGGCGGCGCGATCTTCGCGCCCACGGTCGACGTCGCCACCGAGAGCGGCAACTTCATTCCGCCCGACCAGCGGTTCTACGCCGGCGGCCCGAACGACGTGCGCGGCTTCGATCGGAACGAGCTGGGCGCCGTGGTCTACGTCGTGCCGCAGGGCGAGGTGGACACCGCGGCCATCGAGCATCGAGCGATCGATCCCAACCGGGTGACCGTCGCCGCCACCGGCGGCAACACGCTCACGGTCGGAAACGTGGAGCTCCGGGTGCCGTCACCGGTGTTCAGCTCCCGGCTCCGACTCGCGGCCTTCGTGGACGCCGGCGGGGTGTGGGATCGTGGCAGCGGCAATCCGGCCGTCATCCGGGTGACGCCCGGGGCCGGCATCCGCCTCACCACGCCGCTCGGGCCGGCGCGGCTCGACGTGGCCTACAACCCGTACAAGCTCCAGGCGGGACCGCTGTTCCAGGTGGACACGCTGGGCAACCTTACCCAGGTGCAGAGCTCGTACGTGAAGGCCCGGAGCGGCAAGTTCAACTTCCACGTCGCGGTGGGGCAGGCGTTCTGATGCGGCGGCGGGTGGCGCGGTTCTTCTTCGTGTTCCTGCTCGGCCTGGTCGCGATGGTGCTGGGCGTGGTGACGTCGATGATTCTCACGCCGCCGGGGCGGAACCTGCTCGCGCGCACCGTGTCCAGCACGCTCGACCGGATCCTGATCGGCCAGGTCAAGGTCGGCGCGATCTCGGGCTCGTTCCTCTACGACCTCACCCTGGAGGACCTGGTGGTGCGGGACACCACCGGCGCGCTGCTGGCCGATCTCCCGCGGGTGCGCGTCACCTACCGGCTGCCCAACCTGCTCGCCAAGCAGGTGCTGCTGAGCAGCGTGACCCTCGATCATCCGACCATCCAGCTCATCAAGCTGCGGAACGGCCGGATGAACTACGAGGAGGTGCTGGGACTCAAGAAGGGGCCCGGTGGCGGGCCCTCGCCGCTGATCGACTTCTACAAGGTCAAGGTGACCGGCGGCACGCTGCGCATCGCGCTGCCGTGGAACCCCGACCGCTCGCTCCGGACGCAGGCCCAGCGCGACTCCGCGCTGGCGGCCGAGCGGGCCAAGCCGGGGCGGGTGATCGAGGAGGGCACCGACGGGCTCCGCAAGGTCATCCTGTTCTCGGATCTCAACGCGCGGTTCGCGGAGCTCCGGATCACGACGCCCGACCGGAAGCCGTTCACCGCCGATATCGACTCGCTCGCCACCCGGGTGAGCGATCCGGCGGTGACCCTGACCGACGCGGTGGGCCGGGTCCGGCTCCGGGGCGACAGCCTGGTGTTCAACCTGTCGCGCGGGTCGCTGCCCGACACCAAGTTCTCCGGCGGCGGCGCGGTCACCTGGCCCAGCGACACCACGCTGTTCGACTTTCAGATGACCTCCTCGCGGGTGAACCTGGACGACCTTCACTGGGTCTCGAGCGATTTTCCCGCGATGACCGGCAGCGGCGTGCTCACCGCCAAGTCGGAGACCGGCGCCCGGACCGCGTACGACATCCGCGACCTCCACCTGCAGCACGGCGACCAGCGGATCGACGGCGACCTCGTCGCCATCACCGACCGGAAGCGCGGGCTCGGCTTCCGCGACATGCGGGTCACGCTCCGGAACCTGGACCTCGATGCGGCGCGGGCCTACGTGGACTCGCTGCCGTTCTACGGCACCCTGACCGGCACGCTGGCCGGCGCCGGGTTCCTCGACGCGATGGACATCACCATCGACTGGGCCTTCGCCGACGCCAAGGTGCCAGGGCGTCCGGTCTCGCGCATCGCCGGCACCGGCATCGTCGGCTCCACGCGGGACAGCGGTCTCACCTTCACCAACTTCACGGTGCGCCGCTCCGACGTGGACCTGCACACGGTGCGGCGCCTCGCGCCCGCCGTGATCCTGGAGGGCCGCCTGGGCGCGACCGGTGTCCTCGACGGCCCGCTCCGGAACGTGATCTTCCGCGGCACCGCCACCCAGCGCGACGGCGAGCGGCCACCCAGCACGGCCGAGGGCACGGTGTACCTCGACACCCGGTCCGACTCGCTCTCGATGGCCACCGACGTCACCTTCGATCCGCTCTCGTTCGAGGGGATCCGACGGGCCTTTCCGTCCCTCAAGGCGCAGGGCGAGCTACGCGGTCCGTTCCGGAGCCAGGGCCGTCTGAGCCATCTCTCGGTGGACGCCGACCTGCGCGGCGACCTGGGCGACGTGATCGCGCGCGGCTACGTGACGGTGCAGCCGCCGCGCTGGGGCGCGGACGACCTGCGGCTCGAGTTCACCCGGCTGGATCTCGCGCGGCTTTCGGGCGGCAAGCTCTCGACCTCGCTCAACGGGCGGCTCCACGCGACGGGGAGTATCGACACGCTCCGCGCCCCCGAGGGCGACCTCGAGGTGTCGCTGGGCCGAAGCCGGGTGCGCGAGTGGATCCTCGATAGCCTCTATGGCCGCGGCGCGGTGCGCGACAGCGTCATCCGGGTGGACACCGCCTACGCCGAGTGGCAGGGCGCGAGGGCCGCCGGAGCCGGCACGCTCGGCTGGGCCGCGCCGCACGACGGGCGCATGCGGTTCGACCTCGCGGCCGACAGCCTCATCGGGTTCGACTCGCTGCTGCTCGCCGTCACGCAGCAGACCCGCGATACCTCGGCCGAGTCGCGGCCGCTCGGCGGGCGCGCGGCGGGTCGGGTGGAGCTCGCCGGCAGCCTCGACTCGCTCCGGGCCGATGCCACCGCCGAGGTCCACGGCTTCGAATGGCTGCGGCTTCGGGCGCCCACGATGACCGGCAGCCTCAACTGGCTCGGCGGCCACCGCCCGCGGCTGGTCGCGCGGGTCGATGCCGACACGCTCCGAGCGGCGCAGTGGGTGCTCGCGGCCCCGAGCGGGACGGTGGACGGATACGCCGACTCGCTCCGATGGAGCGGCGGCACCGCGCTGGGCGGCACCTCGCGGTTCGACGGGGCGGGCGAGTGGTATCGGACCGGCGAGACACCGGTCCTGCGGGTGGACTCGCTGCTCGCCAAGCTGGCGGTCCGCCGCTATCGGCTGGACCAGCCGATCGTCGTGACGCTGAGCGACTCGGCGCCCTCGGTAAGCCCCACGACCTTGCGAGCCACCGACGGCTCGAGCGTGTTGCAGGTGGCCGGCCGGGTGCCGGGCAAGGCGGCGGGCGATCTCAACGTGCAGCTCCTCGCGCTCGATCTCCACGACCTGTACGGCCTGCTGCAGCGCGACACGCTGGGCGTGGGCGGCGAGGTAGAGCTCGACCTTCAGGTGGGCGGCACCGCCGCGGCGCCCACGTTCCGCGGCCTGGCCCGCATGGCCGACGGGCGATTCGGCGACTTCCAGTCGCCGTTCATCCAGGGCGCGCTCAACTACGAGGGCCGCCGGCTCGACGCCACCCTCGATCTCTGGCGCACGGGCGAGAACCTGCTGCAGGTCGAGGCCCACCTCCCGCTCGATCTCGCGCTCACCGGGGTCGAGAAGCGCCAGATCGACGGGCCGCTCTCGGTCCGGGCCCACACCGACAGCGTCTCGCTCGGCCTGCTCGAGGCGGTCACCCCGGCGGTGACCCACGTTGGCGGCACGCTCAAGGCGGACGTGCAGATCGAGGGCAGCTGGGCCAAGCCCAAACTCGCCGGGACGGTGGACGTGCTGCAGGGCGCCATGACGGTACCGGGTCTGGGCATCCGGGGCAGCGTGCGCGGAGGCGCCACGCTCGACGCCGATTCGCTCGCCCTCCGGAACGTTCGGCTGACCAGCGGCGGGGGAAAGCTCACCGTGGGCGGCTCGGTCCGGCTGGAAAACCTGTCGAAGCCGGTGCTCAACCTGCAGTTTCACGCCGACGAGTTCCGGGCCATCGACGTGCGCAACTTCCTCACCCTGGTCGGCACCGGCGACCTGCAGCTCAAGGGCCCGGTGTTCGGCGCCACGCTCACCGGCGGGCTTACGGCCAACAGCGGCGTGCTCTACTTCGCGGACCTGGTCAACAAACGGATCATCGACCTGGAGGATCCGTCGATTGCCGACCTTGTGGACACCACGCTCATCCGCCGGGAGAACCTGGGCGCCAAATTCCAGAATCGGTTCCTCGATTCGCTCCGGATCGAGGACCTGCGGGTGGAGATGGGCTCGGACGACTGGCTCCGGTCGGCGGAGGCCAACGTGCAGCTCGAGGGCCGCGTGCGGCTGAGCAAGATCGGCGCGAACTACGCGCCGGTGGGCACCCTCAACGCGCCGCGGGGGACGTACACGCTCAAGATCGGCCCGGTGACGCGCGACTTCACCGTGTCGCGCGGTCAGGTGACCTACACCAACGACCTCAACGCCGGGCTCGACATCGAGGCGCGCCACGTGGTGCGGAGCGTGCGCGGCGACGACATCCCGATCATCGCCAACATTACCGGCACGCTGTACCAGCCCAAGCTGGCGCTCTCGAGCACGATCCGGCCGCCGATCTCGGAGACCGATCTGGTCTCGTACCTGATCACCGGCTACCCGGCCAACGAGGCCACGCTGGTGGGGCAGGGGGGCGCGCTGCAGACCGGGCTGGCCTACTTCTCGAGCGCGCTCTCGAGCGAGCTGGAGCGGGCGCTGATCCAGGACATCGGGGTGCCGATCGATCTGATCGAGATCCGGCCGGGCGTCGCCAACACGCCGACCGGCGGCGGGACGTTCACCCAGCTCGCGGCGGGCTGGCAGATCGGGAGCAAGACGTTCGTCACGTTCAACGCCGGCTTCTGCCCCGACTTCAGCCAGCTCAGCTACAAGAATCTGGGCGCCAGCCTCGAATTCCGGTTCAGCCGCGAGTGGAAGTTCCAGAGCTCATTCGAGCCGACGGTGCAGTCGTGCAATGCGTTCGTGACCAGCAACCGGCTGAACACGAACCCCTACCAGATCGGCCTCGATATCCTGTGGGAGCGGGAGTTCTAGTGCGGGCGCTCTTCATCACCAATCCCGCCGCGGCGCGCACCAGGCCGCGCGCCGTCGACGCGGTCATGCGGACGCTGATGGCGGCGGGTTGGGACACCGAGCTCGCGGCCACCACCGGCCCGGGCGACGCTCGGCGGCTCGCCGCCGAGGGCGTGGCGCATGGCGTGGACGTGGTCGCGGTGTTCGGCGGTGACGGGACCACCATGCAGGCGGCCGCGGCGCTGGTGGGCACCGGGGTGAGCCTGGGCGTGATTCCGGGCGGTACCGGCAACCTGCTGGCGGGCAATCTCCGGATTCCCGCCGCGCCGGCCCGGGCCGCGCAGGCGCTGGTGGGCGGGCGCCCCCGCGCCTTCGACCTGGGCCGCATGGAGCGGGCGGACGGGCTCCACTACTTCGCCGTGGCGTGCGGCGCGGGGTACGACGCGCGGGTCATGGCCGAGACGGCCAGCGAGCAGAAGCGCCGGTGGGGGATGGGAGCCTACGTGGCCACCACGCTCCGACTCATGGGCGAGCTCCGGAGCACCGACCACGTCATCACGATCGACGGCGTGGACTACGACGCCAACGCGGCCATGGTCCTGGTGGCCAACTGCGGCGAGGTGATCCCGCCTTATGTCCGGCTCGGCGCCGGCATCCGGCCGGACGACGGCCTGCTCGACGTGGTGGTGCTCCGGGCCAACAATTTCGGGCAGAGCCTCCGGGCGGTGTGGGACATGCTTCGGATGGCGCCCGATGTCGAGGGGCTGGACACCTACGTCGGGTACGCCCGGGGACACGAGATCAGGGTGGTGAGCGATCCGGTGCACCCGGTCCAGCTGGATGGCGAGCCGGGCGGTGAGACCCCGTTTACCGCCACCGTCGTCCCCCAGGCGATCACCATCATGGTGCCCCAGGGCTGAGGTGGCCGCGCCGCCTGGGACTGACTAATTTCTGTCATCCCGAGGGCGCGGCCGCGACCGAGGGATCTCGGGTTGACCGCCCCTTTGCCCCAGAGCGCACCGCATGGCCGGATCCGTCCTCCTCATCGATGACGATGTCGACGTTCTGCGCAGCATCGGGAACTACTTCGAGCGGCTGAGCTACGAGGTCACCCGGGAGCTGAGTGGCGAGGCCGGCCTCGCGACCTTCGACCGGCTCAGGCCCGAGGTCGTCATTCTGGACCTCCGGCTGCCGGGCATGGACGGCATGGAGGTGCTGGAGCACCTGCGGCAGCGGGACGCGGCCGTCATCCTCCTCACCGGCGAGAGCGACGTGGCCACCGCGGTCCGCGCCATGCAGCTCGGGGCGGAGAACTTCCTCACCAAACCGGTGGACATGGAGCACCTGGCGGCGGCGACCGCCCGGGTGGCCGACAAGGCGCGGCTCCGCCGGGTCAACGAGGCGCTGCTGGTGCAGAGCGCGCCGGGCCACGGGCTCGACTCGCTGGGCACGTCGTCGGGCATGCAGGACTTCGCCCACCAGGTGGCGCTGCTGGCGCAGAGCGAGCGGACCACCGTGCTGCTCACCGGTGAGAGCGGCACGGGCAAGGGCTGGGTGGCGCGGATGATCCACGACCTGAGCCCGCGGACGCGGGCGCCGTTCGTCGAGGTGAACTGCGCCGGCCTCAACGCCACCTTCCTCGACTCGGAGCTGTTCGGGCACGAGAAGGGCGCCTTTACCGACGCGAAGGACCGGAAGCAGGGGCTGTTCGAGATCGCCGATCACGGCACCATCTTCCTCGACGAGATCGGCGACCTGGCGCCCGAGCTCCAGCCCAAGCTCCTCAAGGTGCTCGAGACCAAGACCTTCCGCCGGCTGGGCGGGACTCGCGAGATCACGGTGGACGTGCGGCTGGTGGCGGCCACCAACAAGGATCTCCAGACCGAGGTGGAGGAGCTCCGGTTCCGCGAGGACCTCTACTATCGCCTGAGCGTCATGCCGCTTCAGCTCCCCGCGGTGCGCGATCGCTCGCGCGAGGACCGGCTGTCGCTCATCACCCGCCTCATGAACGACCTCCGCGCCGAGCTGCCCGACGGCCCGCCGACGCTCTCGAGCGAAGTGCTGGACCGCCTGCTGGCCTACGGCTGGCCCGGCAACGTGCGGGAGATGCGGAACGTGCTCGAGCGAGCGCTCATCCTGGGCCGCGGCGCGCCGGCGGTGAGCGTCGAGCACCTGCCCGGCGAGTTCCGCGCCCGTCCCGGCATCGGCGACCGGCGGCATACCCCGCTCAGCCTCGAGGACCTCGAGCGCCAGCACATCGAGCGGACCCTCAAGCACCACACCGGGAATCGTACCCGGGCCGCCATCGAGCTGGGCATCTCGCGCGCGACGCTGATCAACAAGATCAAGCGCTACAACATCACCTCCTGAGGTCGCCATGGCCGAGATCAAGGAGCACGATGCCATGGGCTGTCGGGCCTGTGGGCGGGAGGAACGGGCCTCCGAGGGGTACCCCTGCGAGCGCTGTGGGACCTTCATCTGTCTCATCTGCACCTTCCGGGGGGTGACGCTCTGCCGCGAGTGCGCCGCCAAGGAGGCGGCCGCGTCGTGAGCGCGGTCATCGCCCGGGCCGCGGTGGTGCCCATGTGCGCCGAGCCGTCGCTCCGCGCCGAGCAGACCAACCAGCTCGTGCTCGGCGAGACGGCCGCCGTCCTCGAGACGGCCGGCGACTGGCGAAAGGTCCGGACCGAGCTCGACAGCTACATCGGCTGGGTGCACGCGGGCTACGGCGCGGAGGTCACCGATGCCGAGGCGGAAGCGTGGCGAAGTCAGGCCACGGCCTGGAGCCTGGGCGCGGCGGCCAGAGTCGGCGAGCTGCGCGTGCGGCTCCCGCTCCGGGCCCGGGTGGTGCTCGAGGGTGACACCGTCCGCCTCCCCGATGGCCGCCGCGCGAGAGTGGTGGAGGGCACGGTGGCTCCGATCGATCAGGCGGCGCCGGCCGCCCGGGCCAAGGCG
>DATEJD010000212.1:0-3033 GCA_035278325.1 Gemmatimonadales bacterium
CTCAGGGTGACTCCAGCGCCCGCCCCTCGGGATGGCAGGTCCCTGCATGCATATCCCCTAGCCGCTCCGCCCCACCCACCCCATGTATATTCTGCCATCCCAACCCCATCCGGAGCGCACGTCGTGAATTCCCCGACGCCGATCCCCGACCCGACCAGCTCGACAGTCGAGGCTGGCCCGGCATCCGCCGATCCGGCATTCCTGGCCGATCTTCGAGCGGCCGTCGCCCTGCTGGAGCGGGTGGTGGCCGACCGGACGCTTCTCGCGCACATCCCCGCCGACGATCGCCGCCGCCTCCTCCAGGCCGCGGGCCATGTCTACTCGCCCGACGCCGTGAGCCGCCGCCAGCTGGTGCGCGCCACCGCTCGGCGGCGGAAGGCGGAACGGGTCGAGCGCGAGGAGTCGGCCCGGAACGGCACCGGCATTCGGACGCTGCGCCGGCGGCCGGTCTTCACCAGCCCGAACATCTTTCCGCCCGTTCCGCCCGATGCCTTCGACCCCGAGGACCAGCACGATCCCGAGGCGCCGCGCGAGCCGCGCGAACGGCAGCACTGCTACGTCTGCAAGGGTTCGTTCACGGCGCTGCATCACTTCTACGACCAGCTCTGCCCGCCGTGCGCCGAGTTCAACTTCGCCAAGCGCACCGAACTGGCCGACCTCCGCGGCACGGTGGCGCTGCTCACCGGCGGACGGGTCAAGATCGGCTACCAGGCCGGGCTCAAGCTGCTCCGCTCGGGCGCGCACCTGGTCGTGACCACCCGGTTTCCCCGCGATTCCGCCGCCCGCTACGCGCGCGAGCCGGACTTTGCCGACTGGTCAGGCCGGCTCGAGATCTTCGGGCTCGACCTCCGCCACACGCCGAGCGTCGAGGCGTTCGCCCACGAGCTGCTGGCCACTCGTCATCGGCTCGACTTCATCGTGAACAACGCCTGCCAGACCGTCCGGCGGCCGCCGGCATTCTACGCGCACATGATGACGGCAGAGCGGGCGGCAGACGCCTCGCTGCCGGCGCCGGCCCGCGCGCTCCTGGGGCATTACGAAAGCTGGCGTGGCACGCATCCGGAGCCCGAGAGCCACGCCCCGATGAGCCCCGCCGCGTTCGACCGCCGTCTGCCGAGCCTCGCGGGCATCACCAGCGCGGCCGAGCTGTCGCAGGTAGCGCTCCTGCCGGGGGAGCACGACGTCGCCTCACACCTGTTTCCCGACGGCCGGCTGGATCAGGACGGCCAGCAGGTGGACCTCCGGGAGCGGAACTCGTGGCGCATGCTCATGGCGGACGTGCCCTCGGTCGAGCTGCTCGAGGTCCACCTGGTGAACGCGGTGGCGCCGTTCATTCTGAACGCGCGCCTCAAGCCGCTCATGCTCCGGACCCCGGGACGCGCCAAGCACATCGTGAACGTGTCGGCCATGGAGGGTCAGTTCTACCGCAACTTCAAGACGACCCGCCACCCGCACACCAACATGGCGAAGGCCGCGCTCAACATGATGACGCGCACCGCCGCGGCCGACTACCAGCAGGATGGGATTCACATGAACGCGGTGGACACCGGGTGGGTGACCGATGAGGACCCGGTGGAGATCGCGGCCAGGAAGACCGCGGAGCACCGGTTCCATCCCCCGCTCGACATCGTGGACGGCGCGGCGCGGATCGTGGATCCGATCATCGATGGGGTGAACACGGGCACGCACCAGTGGGGCAAGTTCCTCAAGGACTACCGGCCGACGGACTGGTGATGAAAGGACGGAAAGACGGTAGGACGGAAGGACGGAAGGACCAGCGAGCAAAGCCCTGTCCCAGTAAGCGGGCGCCGTAGGGTGTGCTGGTCCTTCCGTCTGTCCGTCCTTCCGCCCTTCCGTCCTAATCGGTCCTCAGCCTTCCACCTGGCGCTCCGCTCGCGCACACTTCGAAGGTGGCGGCATCCAGCCGCCCGCCCCGAAGGAGGTGCCCCATGTCCGCCTGCGAAGTGTGTGGCAACGACTACTATCTCTCCTTTCAGGTCGTCGCCGCCGGTCAGACCCATACCTTCGACAGCTTCGAGTGTGCGATTCACAAGCTCGCGCCGGTGTGCGATCACTGCGGCTGCAAGATCGTGGGCCACGGAATCGAGGCCAACCGGACGTTCTACTGCTGCGCCCACTGCGCCAGGAAGAAGGGCGTGAAGACGGTGGCGGATCGCGCCTGAGCGGCGAATGAGCCCTGCGTCCGCGCGGCGAGGCTCGGCTCACGAATCCGGCGGGTCCAGTCGTCACCCACACCAACACCCGAGCCGCAGGTAGCCTCTGAAGATTCAGGTGATCCCCTCGGCCGACCTCTCGGCCGGCGCGCTCGCGGAAATTCTCGCGCTCTGCGATCGCGCGTACGGGGAGGACCTGCGCGAGAGCTTCCGGAGCTTCGGGGACCCGATTCACGTGCTCGCTCTCGCCGACGGGGCCATCGTCAGCCACGCGCTCTGGATCACCCGCTGGCTGTCGCCCGGCGGGCGCGCGCCGCTTCGAACGGCGTATGTCGAAGCGGTCGCCACGGACCCCGCCCGCCAACGCCAGGGTCTCGCCTCGGCCGTCATGCGAAGGCTGGTTCACGAGGTGGCTGGGTTCGACCTGGCCGCGCTCTGCCCCTCGGACAGCGGACAGCCCCTCTACGCACGGATGGGATGGGAGACCTGGGCCGGGCCCCTGGCCATCCGTCAGGACGGGAGGCTGATCGACACCTCCGACGAGTCGATCATGATCCACCGCCTGCCGATGACGCCGGCGCTGAGCCTGAGCGATCCGATGTCCGCCGAGTGGCGGCCGGGCGAGCTGTGGTGAAGGCGATCATGGGGGCGGCTACGGGCACCGCCGGCCCGATCGCGCTGAGCGGGTCGGCACTTCGAGGACCGCCTGCCACCTGAGCGGCCGGCCGCCTTCTCAGGTCATCCGCACTCGATTAGCCTGCCTCAGGATTCGAAATCGAGGGCTCTGCTCCACCTCGGCTTGCAGGTGCCCGGGATCAGGGGAAACGATGCCGACCCGTCCAGCATCCCACCACGCGTT
>DATEJD010000213.1:0-11811 GCA_035278325.1 Gemmatimonadales bacterium
CTGCTTCTGGACCTGGTCGGGGGAAAGGCCGAGCACCTGGGCCGCGGAGACCACGTCGCGCTGCGTGCGGAGCGCCGCGTTGGGCACCGCGAGGACGCTGTCCCGCTGGCCGACGTGGATCTCCACCTCGGTGTTCATGCCCGGACGGAGCAGGCCGTTCTCGTTGTGGATGCGGACCAGCACGGGAAAGACCGTGACGTTCTGCTGCACCTGTGCCTGGGGCTCGATCTTGAGCACCGTGCCGTCGAAGGTCCGATTGGGGAAGGCGTCCACCGTGACGGTGGCGGCCTGCCCCGGCTGGACTTTGCCGACGTCGGTCTCGTCCACCAACGTGTTGACCTGAATGAGGTCCAGGTTGGCCATTTTGAGCAGCGTGGTGCCGCCGCTCACGTTGGACGTGGCAGATGCGATGACGGTGCCGCGCTCGATGTCCAGCTCGATGACGGTGCCGGTCACCGGCGCGCGCACGTCGGTGTCCTCCAGCTGGATCTTGGCGTTGTCGACCGCCACCTGCGCGTTCACCACCTGCGCCTTGGCATCGGAGTAGTCGAGCAGCGCGGAGTCGTGCTCCTGTTCGGTGATCGCCTGGGTCTTGAACAGCTCGTCGGCGCGGCGCTTCTGGCTGGTGGCGTTGGCGAGCTTGGCCTGGGCCACCTCCAGGTTGGCCTGGGCCTGGGCCAGCGCG
Source organism: Gemmatimonadales bacterium (assembly GCA_035278325.1). Classification (GTDB taxonomy): domain Bacteria; phylum Gemmatimonadota; class Gemmatimonadetes; order Gemmatimonadales; family GWC2-71-9; genus CAVVWJ01. Next base: position 686 of record DATEJD010000213.1, read on the forward strand.
TTCCTCGCGTTGCGTGGATCGATGTGGACCAGCAGCGTGCCTTGCTTGATCAGCTGGCCGGTCGCGGCGTTGAGCTTGAGCACCTCGCCCGATGCCTTGGACTTGACCTCGACCGTGGTGTCGGCCTGGATGGCGCCCGCGGCCTGGGCATTCACGATGATGTCCCGGCGCTCGACGGGGACGGCCTGGTAGACGATCTGGGGCGTCTCCTTCTTGCAGGCGGAGGCGAGGAGGACGGCGAGGACTGAAACCGTCGTCCTGAGTCGGCCCCGAGTCATCCTGAGCGAAGCGAAGGAGCCATGGGGCCGCTTCGGCTCCTTCGCTTCGCTCAGGATGACTCCGCGAGACGAGCGCGCCGACACGCTCATGCCCCCCTCCCGCTCGCGAAGTCCTGCTCGACCCGGCCGTCCTTGAGGTGCACCTGCCGGAACGCGTGGGCCGCGATGTCGGTCTCGTGGGTGACCAGGACGATCGTCTGGCCGTCGCGATGGAGGCCCTCGAACAGCGCCAGGATCTCTTCGCTCGTGGCGCTGTCGAGGTTGCCGGTGGGCTCGTCGGCCAGCAGGATGCTCGGCCGGTTGACCAGCGCGCGCGCGATGGCCACCCGCTGCCGCTGGCCGCCCGACAGCTCGTTGGGCTTGTGCTGCATGCGGTCCGCCAGCCCCACCCGCGTGAGCGCGTCGGTGGCCGCGTGCCGCCGATCGCGGGAGCCCAGCCCGGCGTACACCAGCGGCAGTTCCACGTTGTTGAGCGCGGTGGCGCGGGGAAGCAGGTTGAAGGTCTGGAACACGAACCCGATCTCCTTGTTCCGGATGCGGGCCAGCTCGTCGTCGCCCAGCTCCGAGACCCGATGGCCGTTGAGCCAATATTCCCCGCCGGTGGGACTGTCGAGGCATCCGATCAGGTTCATCAGGGTGGACTTGCCCGACCCCGACGGCCCCATGATCGCGACGAACTCGTTCTGCCGGATGACCAGGTCGACGCCGCGGAGCGCGTGCACGATCTCGCCACCCATATCGTAGTCGCGCTGGAGATTGCGGGTGACGATCACCGAGTCCCGCGGGATGTCCGCGGGCAGCATGGCCATCCGCTCGGCGGTGTCGCTCAGACTCGTGGTCACAGCGTCCGTCCGATCAGCGCCTCGAGCTGCGCCTTGGCGCGGAGGTAATCGAATCGGGCGTTCACCACATCCACCTCCGCCTGGTTGAGGGCCTCCTGCGAGGTGAGCACGTCCACGATGGTCGAGGCGCCCAGCCGGTAGCGCTCCTGCTGCACCCGCAGGTCCTCGGTGGCGGCCGCCACGCTGGTGGCGGTGATGCCGATCTTGGCTTGGGCGGCGTCGAGCGCGGCCAGGTACTGGGTGAGCGCGGCATCCACCGCGCGGCGTTCGTCGGTCGCGTTGGCCTCCGCCACGTCGAGGCTTGCCTGCCGCTGCGCGATGGTGAGCTCTCGATCGAACCCGTTGAAGATGTCCCAGCTCAGCGCCAGGCTCACCTGCCGCTGGTTGAAGAAGGTATAGTCGTTGGTCCGGCTGCCGTTCCAGCTGGTGGTGGCGCCGAGGGTAAGGCTGGGCCAGTAGGCGGAGCGGGAGGAGCTCAGGTTGGCCTGCGCGAGGTTGGCGCCGGCCAGGGCGGTCTGGACCCGGGGTGACTTGGTCTCCGCTTCCTGGCGGAGCGCGGCCGTGTCCGGCACCGCCACGATCTGGCGGAAGCTGGAGTCGTCCAGTGCCCGGACCCGTCCGGTCTCACCCACCAGCCGGGCCAGCCCGGCTTCCGCGGTCGCCAGGTCGGTCTGCGCCTGGATCAGGTCGAGCTGCGTAGTCCCCAGGGTCACCAGCGAGCGGAGCGAGTCGGACCGCGTCGCGGAGCCGGCCTGCAGCTTGGCCACCGAGACCTTGAGCTGCTCCTCGGCCCGCTTCACGCTGCTTTCCCGGACACTCACCAGCTGCGCCGCGCTCAGCGCGTCGAAGAACTGATTGGTGGTGGCGAGATCCTGAGTGAACCTCGCGTCCACCAGTCCGGCCGCGGCCTGGGTCTCTCCCGCGCGCGCGGCCCTGAGGTCGGCCCCGCGCCGAAAGCCGGTGAACAGATCCACGCTCGCGCGGAGGGTGGCGTTGAGGCTGCGATTGCTGGTGTTCCCGGAGAGGACCTGCCCGGTGATCGGGTCGATGCGGGAGGCGCCCTCGGAGAAGAAATCGCTGGCCGACGAGCTGGCGGCGAGCGAGGGGAGAAACGCGCCCCAGGCGCTCCGGCGCTGGGCTGCGGCCGTCTGCACCTGGCCCTGCGCCTGGACCACGCTGGGCTGGGTCCGCTGGGCCAGACGAATGGCCTCGGCGAGCGTGATCGCTCGTTCCTGCGCCGCCAGGCGGAGGGGCACGAGCAACGTTGCCAGGACCACCAGCGATGTACGATTCATCCGAGCCCGGGTTCAGGGTCGACTGCGGAAGATAGCTGGATGGGCCCCACGTCAGATTCGCCGGAGGACGCGGCCGTCGCAGCCGGCGGGGCGCCGGGACGGCGCCGGGACCCCGGCCGGACGCGTGCGCGTTCCGGTCACTGCGTTGGGGTGCCGCCCCGGCTACCGTGGCTCCCGTGACGGTGGTCATACACCCTTGACCCACCGCCCGTTGGCTGGCCGCGCTCCAACGCCGGCTCCGGGCGGCCTGTATACAGGGGCGTCGTTCCGTGGCATCATCCGGTCATGTCCAAGGAAGCGATACGCCCGACCAAGCGCTTGCCCGGATCCCGTCCGAGCTCCGGCTGCTGGCCGTGAGCCCGGGATCACCCGATCCTCCGGCCGCCCGTGAGGCGCCCGAGCCGCCCGACCCGAGCGAGGCCGCGGCCATCCGCCGGGTCCAGGCGGGCGATGGGGAGGCGTTCGACCTGATCGTGCGCCGCTACATGCGGCCTGCCTATGCGGTGGCGTTCCGGGTGTTGGGGCACCGAGAGGATGCGGAGGACGTGGTCCAGGAGGCGTTCCTGGCGGCGCTGGCGAACATCGGGTCGTTCGACACGGCGCGGCGGTTCGGTCCCTGGCTGTACCGCATCGTGATGACCCGCGGCCTCAACTTCAGAAAGTCCCGAAGCCGGCGCGCCGCGGAGCCGCTCGAGGATGGGGGGGTGGCGAGCCGGGACGCCGGACCGGCGGTGGCGGCGGAGCAGGCCGGACTTCGCGACACGGTAAAGTCCGCGCTCGCCCAGCTGCCGGAGCGGCAGCGCATGGTGGTCCAGCTGTTCGAGCTGGACGGATTTTCCGGCGCCGAGATCGCCGAGATGCTGGGGGTCTCGCCCGGCACGGTCCGATGGTATCTCCACGAAGCGCGGCAGGCGCTGCGCCGCATGTTGGCCCACTTGCAGGAGACGGCAGGATGAACGATTCCTCGCGCTGGTCACTGGACCAGGATCCGCCCCGCGACGACACGCTCGCCCGGCTGCTCAGCGCGGCCGATCGACCGCCGCCGGGTGCCGACGTGGATTGGGAACGGCTCCGCGACGCCATCGTTCGCGGGGCGGGACCCGGCTGGTCGGCGCCGCGGGAGTGGTGGGATGTGGTGGTGCAGTGGCGCCGGCTGGCCGTGGCGGCGAGCATTGCGGCCCTGCTCGCCGCCGCGGCGCTGCTCTGGCAGTCCGAGCCGGCCGACACCGACCTCGCGCTCGCCGACGCGGCGCCCGAGTCGGCGGCGCTGGCCCGCGTGGTCGCCGCCTACCCGGACGACGCCGTCCTGACCTCCATGCTGGAGCAGAGCCGTACCGACGAGTTCACCTCGTGGGACCCCCGATGAACGGGCCGCGGAAGTCCCGGCTGGTGGCCGGCGTGGTGATCGTGCTGGTGCTGGTGGCGGGCATCGCCATCGGCTTCTTTCTGCACCAGGCGCTGCCCTGGCGGCACGGGCCGCCCGGCTTCGGGATCGGCGGCCCGCCTCCCGGCCATGGAGCGGCCGTCAAGGACCGTATGCTGGCCCGGCTGGATCGGCAGCTCAAGCTGACCCCGTCGCAGCACGCCACCATCGACACGGTTCTCACCCGTCGCGAGGCCGACCTCCGAGCCCTCATGGCCGAGACCCGCCCGAGGTTCGACTCGATCGCCACGCGCACCCGGGCGGATATTCAGGCCGTGCTCACCCCCGAGCAGCGCGACGAGTTCGCGAAGATCGTGAAGGAAGTGGAGAGCAGGCGGGCGAAAAGGGCGATAGGGCGTTGAGGACGTTTGAGGACGATAGGACGTTTGAGGACGATAAGGCGATAAGACGATAGGGCGATAGGGGCGGGAACGTCGAGCCTCCTCATCCCGAGCGCAGCGAGGGATCTTCTCCGCGGGAATCGAACCCCGGCCGAGAAGATCCCTCGCTTTGCTCGGGAAGAGGGCGGCTTACCTTCGCGTCGCCCTATCGCCCTATCGCCCTATCGCCCTATCGCCCTATCGCCCTATCGCCCTATCGCCCTATCGCCCTATCGCCCTATCGCCCTATCGCCCTCAAACGCCCTATCGCCCGACAGGCGTCCGATCCCGCCGCCGGAACGCCTCCCGCCATGCGCTCAGCGCGAACCAGCCACACAGGGCCCCGAAGACGTATGCCGTGAATCGCGGCAGCGCGAAGAACAGCGTGCCGAGCGACACCAGAATCGCGCTCAGAGGGAGGAAGATGGACCGTCGGGCGTTCGACATGAGCGCGCGCACCGCCAGTGCCGCGCGCCGGCGCCGCTCCCGGCCGGTGGGCTCGTGCAGCTTGGCCGCGACCTCCGGGGCCTCCCAGCGCAGCACCGTGGGGAGGGCGGCGCTCAAGCGCTCCGGGCCCCGAGCCGGACGCCGGATCACCTCGCGGCTTCGGGCCACATCCAGTCGGAACTGCCGCTCCATTGCCTCGGCGAGGCTGGGGTCCTCGACCAGCACGTCGAGCTCCCAGTTCCCGAGCAGGCTCGACGGATTCAGGTTGCTCGAGCCGACCCGCGACCAGCGCCCGTCGGCCACGATGGTCTTCGCGTGCAGCATCGGGCCGTCCCACTCGTAGATGCGAACGCCGCTCCGGAGCAGCTCACGATAGCCGATGCGCGACAGGTTGCGCACCAGCGGCAGGTCGCTCGAGCCCGGGACCAGGAGCCGCACGTCTACCCCGTCCTTGGCCGCGTCCCTGAGCGCCTGAAACAGGCGCGGCGGGGCGACCAGATACGCATCCGTGATCCACAGCCGGCTGATGCTCCCGGCCGCGAGCAGCTCGATGACCCGATAGGTCCGCTCACGCCCCGGCTCGCCGCTGATGACCCGTACCTCCGCGTCACCCTGCGGCGTGACCCGTCCCGCCACGTCTTCGTCGGGGATCCGCCCGCCGGCGATCTCCCACGTGCGCGCGAAGGCCTGGTCGAGCACCGCCACGGCCGGGCCGCGAATCTCGACGGCCGTGTCGCGCCACGGGCTGCCGTCCTCCGCCTCCTCGCCCGTCCACTCGCAGCCGATGCAGAGCCCACCGATCACCCCGCGCGAGCCGTCGGCCACCACGAGCTTGCGGTGGTTACGCGCAAAGTTGGAGACCAGGTCGATCGGCGACAGCGGCCGGAACGCCCGGACCTCGACACCGGCCTGGCGCAGGGCCCGCCAGTATGCGCGCGGCGTGCCGAAGCTGCCCAGGCCGTCGTACAGCACCCGGACGTGCACCCCTTCGCCCGCGCGCCGAGCCAGCTGGTCGGCGAAGCGGCGGCCGGCCGCGTCGTCGCGGATGATGTAGTTCTCGAAGTGGATCCAGCGGGTGGCGCTGGCGATGACGTCGAGCATCGCGTCGTAGGCGCAGGGCCCGTCGATCAGCAGCTCGACCTGATTGCCGGGAATGGGCCGCCCGCCGGCGGCACGATTGATCGCGCTCGCGACCGTCTGCTCGGCGACGCCGGCAGCGGTCATGGCCCGCCGAGGCCCAGCTGGTGCTCGTGCGGGCGGAGGGCCTCGAGGACGAAGGCGATGTGCTCGTCGAGCGGCACGCCCAGCTCGGCGGCGCCCTGGATCACGTCGTCCCGGCTCACGCCGCGCGCGAAGGCCTTGTCCTTGAGCTTCTTCTTGACGCTGGAGACCTCGAGGTCCTTGAGGCTTCGCGAGGGGCGCACCAGCGCGCACGCCACCAGGAAGCCGCACAGCTCGTCCACCGCGAAGAGGGCCTTGGCCATCGGAGTGTCGCGCGGCACCCCGGTGTAGTTGGCGTGGCCCAGTATAGCTCGGCCGCTCCCCTCGGGGAGCCCCGCGGCCGTGAGGATGCGCACGCCCTCGGCGGGGTGCTCCTCATTGGCCGAGTGGGCGGCGTTGGGGAACCGCTCGTAGTCGAAGTCATGCACGAGGCCCACGACGCCCCACGCGTCGGGGTCCTCGCCCGCCCGCAGGGCCATGGCGCGCATCGCGATCTCGACGGCGTACATGTGTTTCCGGAGCGCGTCGGAGGCGGTGTACTCGTGCATCAGGGTGAGAGCGCGATCGCGGTCCATGGTTGCGGTGAGCGGTAAGCGGTGAGCGGCAAGCGGGACCTGCCCGCGGGGTCGTCGTGAATTGTAAGTGAGTCGCGAGCGATTTCGAGCGGCCGCGGGGCGTCCCGCTCACCGCTTACCGCTCACCGTTGCTGTTCCGCGTAGCCCGCGGTGAGCGGGACCCGGGTCGCCATCTCCCCGTCCAGCGAGATCTCGAACGCGTACGTGCCCGGCCGGGGAAGCGGGATGTCGAACACCAGCACAGCCCCCGCCTCGACGTCCACCACGCCGGCCGGCGGCTCCCCGAACTGCACGGTGCCCTCGCCGCCGAGCAGCTCGGTGCCCGCCTCGTCCACGAAGCGGATACGGATCGAGTGCACGCCGATCTCCGTGCGGCGGCCGCGAACCCGGAGCACCAGGTGCGTGCGGGGGCAGACCGACGGAAAGCTGGTCAGCCAGACGTGCTGGAACATGCCCAGCACGCTCAGCTTTCCCTGCTGGTCGATCAGCGCATAATCGGCGACGATCGCGAAATCGAGATGCAGGTCACGCCACCCGGATCGAGGTGATGACGTCGTTCTGCCTGATGCTGTTCACGACGTCCATCCCCTGACGGACCTGGCCGAAGACGGTATGGACCCGATCGAGATGCGGCTGGGGGGAGTGGCAGATGAAGAACTGGCTGCCGCCCGTGTCCTTCCCCGCGTGGGCCATGGACAGGGTGCCGGCCACGTGCTTGTGCGTGTTGAGGTGCGTCTCGCACTTGATCGTGTAGCCCGGCCCGCCGGTGCCGACCCGGGGGTTGTTCGGGTCCTTCGACAGCGGGTCGCCGCCCTGGATCATGAAGTTGCTGATCACCCGGTGAAACCGGGTGCCGTCGTAGAACTCGCTGTTGGCGAGCTTCTCGAAGTTGGCGACGGTCTTGGGTGTCTCGCTGTCGAACAGGTCGGCGACGATGGTGCCTTTGCTGGTCTCGATCGTTGCGGTCTTGGCCACGGTGCATCCACTCCTTGTTTGGTTGGGGCTAATCTAACACCCTCGGCACCAGCCCGGCCTCGCGCAGGAACAGGTCGCCGGCCGTGGGCCGACCATCGCGCTGCATCGATCGCGTGAGCACCAGCCGGTCCTTGGCGCGCGTCATTCCCACGTAGAGCAGCCGGCGCGCTTCCTGGATCTCCTGCCATTCCTCATGCTCCAGGGCGTACAGGCCAGGGATCTGAGCGTCTTCCACCCCCACGACGTACACCCGGGAGAACTCGAGTCCCTTGGTCGCGTGAAGCGTGAGCAGACTCACGCGCCGGTCGTCAGTGCGGCAGCCGTCGCTCCGCGAGAGCGCCACACGGCCGAGCAGGAGCTCGATGCTCTCGGCCAGCGTGGCCGCCGCGCTCGAGGTCACCAGCGCGGCCAGGCGGGCGGCGGACGCCGGATACCGTTCCGCCACCGGCCGCTCGGTCCGCATCCGCTCGAGCAGCCGCTGACCGCCCAGCCGCTCGACCAGCTCCTCCGCGGAAGGCGCCGAGGTGCCGGCCACCTGCTCGGCGTAGGCCTCGAGGCAGCCGCTGTAGCGGCCCAAGGCCGCAGGAAGGGCCACGTCCTTGAGCACCCGCTCCTCGGGCGTGGGTTCCGCCGGCGGGTCGAGCGCGAGCGCCAGGCCCAGCCATCCCAGGAGCTGGACCAGGGCCGTCTTCCGGGCCCGCACCAGGCGGAGCTCGCCCAGGTGGCGCGTCACGCCGACCAGCGTCGCCGCGTCGTCGATGGCGTGGTGCGAGCGCCCGCGCGCCACGCCGAAGCGGTGGGCCAGGTCCTCGAGTCTGGCGCTCTCGTCCATGAGCGACCGGGCCAGGGGAAGGGTATCGAAGAAGACCAGATCGTCGACACCCGCGAGCCCCGTCGCCTGCCGCCGGAGCACCGGCACGTCGAAGGTGTGGCCGTTGTGGGCCACCAGCAGATCGTCGCCCACGAACGCACGGAACGCGGGCCACACCTCCGCGAACGTCGGCTGGTCGCACACGTCCGCCTCGCGATATCCATGCACCGCGCTGGCCCGGGGCGTGATCGGACGGGAGGGACGTACCAGCCGCTGGAACTGGTCCACGATGACGCGCCCGCGCACCCGGACCGCGGCCAGCTCCACCACGTCGCACGTGGCGGGGTCCATGTCGGTGGTCTCGAGATCGAAGGCGACGTAGTCCTGCAGCGGGTCGGTGAGCCCGCGGCACTGGAGGAGCTGGAGCGCCTTGAACACCAGGAGCGGACGCACGCTGCCGGCGCGGAGCACCAGATCGCCCGGCGCGGGCCGGTCGCCTGGCTCGAGCCGGCGAACCCGGTCGCCGACCACCGCCTTGAGCATGGGAAGCAGCGCCAGGTCGAGGCCGCGGTCCGGCTCGAGCCACACGACGGCGCTCCGGTCCCGCGCGTCCAGCAGCCGCTCTGCCAGATGCGCCGCCCCGGGAAACTCCGCCGGATCGGTGAGCTCGGCCGCGCGCTCGTCGAGCGGATTCCGGTAGCGGCCCAGCCGCTCCGACAGGAGCGCGTCGACCAGGTCCGCGAGCGTCTCGTGGGTGCGCCCCAGGCCGGCCAGGTTCTCGATGTGGAAGACGAATCGCCAGGCCACGCGCGCGTCCGGATCGCCGCGCATGGTGCGGGCGAACACCCGGAGCGCCGTGGTGAGATCCAGTCCCCGGTGGGCGGCCCGCACCCGGTTCACCAGCGCCGCCGGCAGCACCTGATCGGCGAACGCCTCGATCGGAAGCGGATCGTCGGGCGCCTGGATGATCCGGAGGCTCGCCACGATCGCGCCGATCAGCTCGTCGTCCATGAGCGCCTGCCCGCGCGCCATCAGGCAGGGGATGCCTGCCTCGATGAGCCGCGTCTCGAGACCCTGCCCGATCCGGTGCGAGCGGTACAGCACGCCATACTCGCCCCAGTCGAGTCCGGTGGTGGCGCGATCGCGGAGCAGGTCGGCCACCAGCCACTGGGCCTCGCACGATTCGTCCGCGAAGGTGTGCGCCACCACGCAGTGCGGCGAGTCGCGCGTGGCCTCCAGCCGCTTCTCGAACAGGCCGGGGTTGCGGGTGACCAGCTGCCGCGCCGTCTCGAAGATCTGACGGGAGCACCGGCGGTTGAGGTCCAGGATGATGGGCTCGGCGATGCCGAAGTCGTCACGGAACCGGCCCAGGATGGCGGGATCGGCGCCGGTCCAGGAGAAGATGGACTGCTCGTCGTCGCCCACCGCGAAGCAGTTGCGGTGGCGCGCGGCCAGCTCGGTCACCACCTCGTACTGCGCCAGGCTCAGGTCCTGGAACTCGTCCACCAGGACGTAGTCCCACCGATCGCGCACCTGGGCGCGCACCTCGGGCCGGCCGCGAATCAGCTCCCCCGCCCGGGCGATCAGGTCGTCGTAGTCGAGCAGGTTGCGGGCGCGCAGGGCCTCGATGTAAGCCTCGAACAGCTCGCGGTCGCCCGGGATGAGGGGCACGTGCTGCAGGCGGTGCCGGCCGAACAGGAGGAGGAGCTGGCCGTGACGCTCCGGCCGGACCCTGAGCCGCCGCAGCACGCGCCGCTGATAGTCCTCGTCCGCGATCCCGAACCCGCGGCGGAGGCCCGCCGCCGCCGCGTGATCCCGCAGCAGGCCGAAGCACAGCGCGTGCAGCGTGCCGCGGGTGACGTCCTCCGCCAGCGGGCCGATCTCGCGCTGCAGCCGGGCGGCGATCTCGTCCGCGGCCTTGTTGGTGAAGGTGACGGCACAGATGCGACGGGGGTCGAAGCCGTGCCACGCGATGAGCCGCGCGATGCGCGCGATGAGACAGTAGGTCTTCCCGGCGCCGGGGCCGGCCACGACGAGCACCGGCCCGAGCGGGGCGTCGATGGCCTGGCGCTGCGCGGCGGAAGGCTCGAAGCTCAGGCGGCGCTCCGGCGAGGCGATTCCCGCGGTCACGAGCTCATGCGCTTTCCAGGTGGGTAGGCCGCCTTCGGCCGGGCGCTCGCGCGAAGACGCAAGACCCGCCCAGGAGTGGAGAGGATGGCGAAGGTTACGCGACGCGCACGAGGTGCGGAAGTGCGACGATCGCTTCAGTCCGAGCGAAGCGCGGCCAGCGTGGCGCGCCACGCTTCGGCGGTCGCCGCCGGCGCGCGGCAGCTCGTGCCGGTGCAGGCGTAGGCCCGGGGCGCCTGCCCGGCGGCCAGCATGCCCGCCATCGCGGGCGGGAGCGGCCGGGTAGCCGTCTCCGACGGGGCCAGCCGGCGCACCACCCGCCGCGGAACGAACGTGGCGAGCGCGTCGGCGTGCATCTGGTCGGCTACCGGGTCACCCGGCTCGCCCACGATCACGAGGTGCGTGGCGGGCGAGAGGTGCCAGTCCACCGCCAGGAGGTAGGCCGCGGCGTAGAGGCCCAGCTCCGCGGCTCGGCCCGCGAACGTCCGGAGCAGCGCCTCGCCGCGCTCGCGCCAGCGCGCCTCACCCGTGTGCTCGTGCAGGCGCGCCACCACGATGCCGGCCACCCCGTTGGGCGACGGCGTCGGCGCGTCCTGGACCGGCTTGGCCCGAGCCGGCAGCAGCCCGGGCTCGGACCCTCGCCCGCGCGCGGTATCGAACAGCCCGCCCGCCTCGGGGTCCCAGTAGTCCGCCCATACCCGATCCATGAGGCCGACCGCCCAGTCGAGCCACTCGGCCCGGCCGGTAGCCTC
>DATEJD010000214.1:0-7825 GCA_035278325.1 Gemmatimonadales bacterium
ACGGGACTTCCAGTATTGCACCGAGGTCCTGGTACGCGGGGAGCAGCTGCCATCCGGCAACGAGGTCCGGGCCGCGATGCACACCTTCGGCGGCTCGGTGGTCGTCGCGGTCATGGCGGACATCCTCAAGATCCATGTGCACACCGACACCCCCGAGGCCGTCTTTACCTATGCGGCGCGCTGGGGACGGCTGGAGACCACCAAGGCCGACGACATGCGGGCCCAGCACCGGCGGCTGGCCCACGCCGACCGCCGGCCCGTGGCGGTGGTCACCGACAGCTCGGCGGATCTCGCGGACAGCGTGCTCGACCGGCATCACATCTCCGTAGTCCCCCTGCAGGTGGTCTTCGGCACCGAGACGTTCCGGGACCGGATCGACCTCAAGCCCGAGGAGTTCTACCTTCGGCTGAGCACCGCGCGCGAGCTCCCCACGACGTCGCAGCCGGCGCCCGCCGATTTCGTTCGCGTGTTGCGGGATGCCCGGGCCGAGGCCGACGAGGTGGTATGCGTGCTGCTGTCGGGCACGCTCTCGGGCACGCTATCCTCGGCGCAGGCAGCGGTGCGGGCCGCGGGGATTTCGAACGTTCACCTGGTGGACAGCCGGTCCGCGTCGCTCGGCGTCGGGATGCTGACCCTCCGGGGCGCCGAGCTGGCGGAATCGGGGTGGTCGGCCGCGGCCATCGCGCGCGAGCTCGAGCGGGTGCGGGGCCAATCGGGCATGCTGCTCACGGTGGATCGGTTCGACCACCTGCTCCGGTCGGGACGCGTCTCCCGTGGCAAGGCGTGGATTGCCGGCATGCTCGACGTGAAGCCGATCCTGTCGTTGGACCGGGACGGCCGGGTCGTTCCGGTGGACCGGGTCCGGGGGCGCGAGCAGCTGATCCCGCGCGTGCTGGCCCTGCTGGAGAAGCGGCTCACGCCGCGGCCGGCGGTGGTCCGCTTCGCGGTGGCGCATACCGGCGCCCCCGATGTGGCCGAACGGGTCCGCACCGCGCTCGTCGCCGCGTACCAGCCGCGCGACTGCTTCGTGACCCTGGCCACCGGCGTGCTCGGCACCCACGTCGGCGCGGGCGCCTGGGCCATCTTCTATCAGGTCGAGGACGGCAGCCCCGCCCGGCTCGACGCGGCGGCGGCGGGGACGGAAGGATCGATGCAGATGCAGGCAGGACCCGGCCGGTGACGCCCCGGATACCCGAGGCGTTGCGCCTGGCGCTGGACGCGATCACGGATCTGAAGGGCAGTCAGCTGGTGGTACTCGATTTGCGGGGCCTGACGGACGCGACCGATTTCTTCGTCATTGCGTCCGGAACGTCGGACGCCCATGTCCGCGGTATCGCCGAATCGGTGATCGAGAAGCTGGACCGTAAGGGACACCACACGCACCACGTCGAAGGGCTGAACGGCGGGCGGTGGGTCCTGCTGGACTTCGTGGACTTCGTGGTCCACCTGTTTCACCCCGAGACCCGCTCGTTCTACCAGCTCGAGCGCCTCTGGGACGACGCACCGGAGCTGCTGATCAGCTCCACCTAGCCGAGGTCGCCATGCTTCGACGCATCGTCCGGGTCCTGGCTGTCGCGCTCGTGGGCGCGCCCGGTGTCTTGTCTGCCCAGTACTTCGGCCGGAACAAGGTCCAGTACACGAACTTCGATTTCAAGATCATCCAGACCGAGCACTTCGACGTCTACTACTACGATCGCGAGCGCGCCGCGGCGCTGGACGCGGCGCGGATCGCGGAGCGGTCGTATGCCCGGCTCTCGAAGGTCCTGAACCACGAGTTCCGCGAGCGGAAGCCGATCATCCTGTACGCGTCGCAGTCGGACTTCATGCAGACCAACGCGACGGAGGTGAGCAGCGAAGGCACGGGGGGCGTGACCGACTTCGCCCGGAACCGGGCGGTCATGCCCTTCACCGGCGCGTACAGCGACTTCGAGCACGTGCTCACCCACGAGATGGCGCACCAGTTCCAGTACGACATCTGGTCGCGCGGGCGGGCCGGCGCGGGGCTCAACACGCTGATCGCCATCGCTCCCCCGCTCTGGTTCGCCGAGGGCATGGCGGAGTACCTCTCGCTCGGGCCCATCAACGCCGAGACGGCCATGTGGCTCCGCGACGCCTCGCTCGAGGGCAAGCTGCCCACCATCGACCAGATGACGGCGGACCCCTACGAGTACTTCCCCTACCGGTTCGGCCATGCGCTGTGGTCGTATATCGGCGAGCGGTGGGGCGACGAGGCGGTGGGCGCCATCCTCAAGGCCACCCTGTCGGGCGGGATCGAGCCGGCGTTCCGCCGCACCATCGGCCTGAGCCTGGAGCAGCTCTCCGAGCAGTGGCGGGACGCGGTGCAGAAGCGCTACCTGCCCGAGATCGGCGCGCGCGCCAAGGCGAAGGCGGTCGCTGACGAGCTGCTCAACAAGAAGCGGTCGCAGGGGACGCTGCACCTGGCGCCGGCGCTCTCGCCCGACGGCTCGCAGGTGGCGTACTTCAGCGAGAAGGACTTCTACTTCGTCGACCTCTACCTCGCCAACGGCCAGACGGGGCAGGTCAAGCGGCGGATCCTCAAGTCCGGCGTGAGCAGCAACTACGAGACCTACCGGTTCATCAACTCGCAGGCCAACTGGTCACCGGACGGGAAGTACCTGGCCTTCGCGGCCAAGCGCGGGCCGCGGGACGACATCGTCATCGTCGACGTGGCGCGGAACAAGCAGGTGGGTCGGATTCAGCTCAAGCTGAGCGGCGTCACCACGCCGTCGTGGAGTCCCGACGGCAAGCAGCTCGTGTTCACCGGCTACGATGGCGGGATCAGCGACCTGTTCGTGGTGAATCGCGACGGCTCCGGCCTGCAGCGGCTCACGTCGGACAAGTACGGTGACCTGCATCCGGTCTGGTCGCCCGATGGCAAGACCATCGCCTTCGCCACCGACCGCGGGCCGCAGACCGACTTCAAGACGCTCAAGTACAGCAATTTCCGGATCGCGCTGTACGACGTGGCCACCGGGCAGGTGAAGGTGCTCGACCACATGGACTCGGGCAAGAACGTGAGCCCCCAGTGGTCGCCCGACGGCCGCTCGATCGCCTTCGTGTCCGATCGGAGCGGGGTGAGCAACATCTTCCTGTACGACCTGAACGAAGGGCAGATCTACCAGCTCACCGACTTCTACACCGGGGTCCAGGGTATCACGCCGCTCTCACCCGTGCTGTCCTGGGCCCGTGAGGCGGACCGGCTGGCCTTTGTGTACTACGAAGACCAGAAATACGACGTCTACACGCTCAACAATCCCCGCGCGCTCAAGCGCTCGCCGTACGTGCAGCCGGCGGTCGACAGCGTCAGCATCCTGGCTCGGGTGGCCACGCCCCAGCTCGACACCACTCCGTCGCTGCAGGTGCGCGAGGAGGTGCGCTCCCAGGTCGGCGAAGGCGGCTCGATCTACCGGACCCAGCAGGGCTTCCGGAGCTCGGGCGACCTGGGCCGCACCGGCGATACCACCCAGCTCTCCAAGCCGGTCTCGATCAGCGCGCTCATGGACTCGGCCACCTACAATCTGCCGGACACCAGCGAGTTCACCCTCAAGGACTACCGGGTGCATTTCTCGCCCGACTACATCGCCCGGCCGAGCATCGGCTACGCCCGCGACAACTTCGGTCGCGGCTTCTTCGGCGGATCGGCGATCTCGCTGAGCGACATTCTCGGGAACCATCAGCTGGTGTTCGCCGGATACGTGAACGGCCGCATCAGTGAGGCCCAGGTGCTGGCCGCGTATGCCAACCTGAGCAAGCGGGTCAACTGGGCGGCGGGGCTGAGCCAGGACCCGTACTACTTCCTGGAGCCCAGCGACATCATCCCCGATCCCCAGCGTCCCGGCCAAAACATCTTCATCACGAACATCCGGCGGCTGGTGGTGCGCTCGGTGTTCGCCCAGGCCTACTACCCGCTGAGCCGCTTTCAGCGGCTCGAGGCGAGCATGCGGTTCGCGAATGTGGACGACGCCCTGCTCCAGATCAACGAGCCATACGATCCGGCCTCCGGTGTCGCCACCACCGATCCGTTCCTCGAAACGGTCGGCCTTCAGAGCGTCAACTACGCGCAGCCCTCGGCGGCGCTGGTGTTCGACAACTCCCTGACCGGTTACGTGGGACCGTTCTACGGCCGCCGCTACCGGCTGGAGTTCGCCCAGACGCTCGGCGACTGGAAGTTCTCCCAGGTGACGGCCGATTACCGGCGCTACGACGGGATCATCGGGCCGATCGTGCTGGCCACCCGCGCGCTGTACTTCGGCCGGATCGGCCGGAACGCGGACGAGTTCAAGGTGTTCGCCGGCAGCACCGACCTGATCCGCGGCAACACGTCCGGCTCGTACCGCCGGAACGAGTGCCTCAACTCCAACGATGTCGGCACCGAGACCGGGTGTGCCGCGCTCGATCGGCTGGTGGGCACCCAGATCGGCGTCGGGAGCGTCGAGATCCGGTTCCCGATCCTGAACCCGTCGTTCGGCCTGCCGGCGGCGTTCCCGCCGATCGAAGGCGCGCTGTTCTACGACATCGGCCTGGCCTGGGACGAGCGGAGCACCATCAAGTGGAGCCGCGAGCCGGGCGACAATCCGACCCGCGTGCGGACCCCGCTCCAGACCTTCGGCGCGTCGCTCCGGGCCAACCTGTTCGGTTTCGCGGTGGCGAGGCTGGACTACTCGATCCCGCAGGAGCGGCGGGCGGTGAAGGGGCTCTGGACGTTCAGCTTGGGGCCGACGTTCTAGCGGACGGAAGGACGGAAGGACGGAAGGACGGAAGGACGGTCGGACGGTCGGATGGAATAGGCGCGCTGGACGAGAGGGACCCTCATCCCGAGCGGAGGAAAGAAAACCTTCATCCCGAGCGCAGCGAGGGACCTTGTCAGAAGAGCTCGGGAGCGGGCCGGCAAGGTCCCTCGCTGCGCTCGGGATGAGGGTTACGCCGTACCACCCGACCGTCCGACCGTCCGACCGTCAGCCCGCCCGTCCGTCCTACCATCCAGCATTCCCCCCCGTCTATCTTTCCGCCGTGCATTCCTACCGATCCGCGCTCGGTGTGGCTCTGCTGGTCGTGGCCTGCAGGAGCGAGCCCGAGCATCTGTCGCTCGCCAAACTTCCCGCCTCCACCCGGGCACCGGCGCCGTCGTCGCTGCTGCGGTTTCCTGACGCGGGCGGGCCGGCGACGCTGTATCGCATTCCGTCGCTCGACCCGTCGACTTGGAAGGGCGAGGATCCCCTCCCGCCGGTTCAGCGGATCGTGGGCGCGGATCCCGAGCAGGGCCTGGTCTTCTCACTGGACCGGAAGCGCAACCTCGTCACCCTCGATCTCGAGACCCGTCGAGTGCGCACCTATCTCGACCAGGTGCGGGGCGCGGCCATGGGGCCCGATGGTGCGCTCTACGCGGTCGACACCGGCAGCAACGTGACCCAGATGGTGCGGCGGGCGCCGATCCGGTTCCGGTCCAAGCTGCAGGGCACGCCGCAGGAGCTGTACGCGACGATGACCGGTGCGCTGCTGGCGCGCGTGGGCGAGAAGGCTCCGGTGCTCGAGGTCCTCGGCTCGGACCAGGCGCCGGTCACAACCACGCTCCCGGCCGAGCAGTTCGCGCCCACCTTCTACGGTGACCTGATCGCGGTCGCGACCGACACGGCGGTCATCCTGTACCAGACCCAGGGCAAGAACGCGCCCAAATCCATCCGCCTGTCCGGTCATCCCCGAGCGGTGGTGTTCTCCCCCTCGGGCCACCGACTCTATGTGGCCCAGAAGGACGACGAGCTCCTCGTGCTCGACCGCTACAGCGGCGAGCGCCTCGAGTCGATCGACCTCCCCGGGCCGGCCAAGGCCCTGCGGAACGACCGGTTCGGCCAGTGGCTGCTGGTGCGTCCCGAGACGGGCGACTCCGTGTGGGTGATCGACGTCGGGCGCTGGCGGCTGGCCGGCACCGTCGCGACCCGTTGGGCACTCGATCTGCCCGCGGTTGCCTCGCCCAACACGCTGGTCATCCGCCGGGACCAGGACGTGGTCGGGCTCAATCTCGCCGCCGATGGGTTTCCCGAGACCGGCAGGGTCGAGGGCGGCGCGGCCGACGGCTGGCTTCCGCTGGCGTGGCGGCCGGCTCGCGACGTGGAAACCGAGGTGACCACCGACTCCACCGCGCTCGCCAGCGCCGACAGCGGGAAGGGTGCGGCCTCGGTGTACCTGCAGGTGAGCAGCTCGCAGAATCCGGCGTGGGCCAACGAGCTGGCGGACAAGCTGCGTGCAGCCGGCCTGCCCGCCTCGGTGCTCGCGCCGACCCGGAGCGACGAGGCCCACCGCGTGGTGCTGGGCCCGTACGCCACCCGCGAGCAGGCGGAGTCGACCGGCCGGAAGATCGGCATGCCGTCCTTCATCGTGTCGGCGCAGGACACGGACAACTGACCGCCCGGCGCCGGCCACGGCGCACCCACAACCCCATCGCAGGATGCCCGCATGAAGCTCACCCGGCTGGAGCTCTCAGGCTTCAAGTCGTTCGCGGACACGGTGACCCTCACCTTCGAGCAGGGCGTCACCGCCATCGTGGGCCCCAACGGATGCGGCAAGTCCAACGTGTCCGACGCGGTCCGGTGGGTCCTGGGCGAGCAGTCGGCCCGCCTGCTCCGCGGCGGCAAGATGGAGGACGTGATCTTCCAGGGCTCCACCGCCAGGCGGCCGGTCAACGTCACCGAAGTCTCGCTCTATCTCGACAACACCGACGGCGATCTGCCGATCGCCTACCGCGAGGTGGTGGTGACCCGCCGCCTCTCCCGCTCCGGACAGAGCGATTACCTGCTGAACGGCTCGCCGGTGCGGCTGCGTGATATCCAGGACCTCCTTCGGGGAACCGGGCTCGGGAGCGATGCCGGCGTGGTCATCGAGGCCAAGATGATCGACCTGCTCCTCTCCGACCGCGCCGACGAGCGGCGGTCGCTGTTCGAGGAGGCCGCCGGCATCGGGCTCTACCGCGATCGCAAGCACAGCACCGAGCGGCGGCTGGAGGAGACCGCGACCGACCTGCAGCGGGTGGAGGACCTCATCGCCGAGGTGCAGTCGCAGATCCGGAGCCTCGCGCGACAGCGAGGCAAGGCCGAGCGGCACGCCAAGCTCATGGAGGAGAAGTTCGCCGTCCAGGTGACGCTGGCGCGCCGGCTGCTCGACCGGCTGACCGAAGAGGTGGCCGGCATGGAGGCGCGCTACGCCGAGCTCACTCGCCAGCTTCCGGCCGCCCGCCAGCGGCTCGCCGACGGCGAGCACCACCGCGAGGATGCCGCCCGCGCCCGGGCCGCCGCCGAGGCTCAGCGAACCGAGATCGAGCGCCGGCTGGCCACCGTCCGGGTGGAGCTCGGCCGCATCGACGGTGACCTGGCGCTGGCCGCCGAGCGGTTGACCAACGCCGGCGTCCGCCGGCAGCGGGCGCAGGAAGAGCGCACCCAGATGGAGATCCGGGCCCAGCTCGCGTCGAGCGAGCGCGACGCGGCCGCGGCCGACCGCGACGCCGCCTCCATCGAGCACGAGCGGATCCGCGCGGAGCTGGCCGGCCGCGCCGAGGCCGAGGACGACGTGCGCCGCCGGCTCGGCGAGGAGCGGGCCCGGGTGCGGCAGTGGGAACAGGAGCTCCAGGGGTTGGCCCAGACGCTTCGCTCGCTCGAAGGCGAGCGCACCGCGCTCGAGGGCGAGCTGGCCTCGCTCCGGGAGCGCGCCGAGGGGGCGGCGGCCCACTGGGCCGGCCTCCAGACCGAGCTGGCCGACGCCGAGCGGCGGCGCGACCACGCCGTCGAGCGCGCCGGCTTCCTGAGCCACGAGGCCA
>DATEJD010000215.1:0-14136 GCA_035278325.1 Gemmatimonadales bacterium
GCAGTGCTGTGACGAACCGCGGCGTCCGCGCAAAGGCATGGCATCTGCGCATTCCGCCGTCTTGCCCTCGTGCCGCTTCCCCGCCTAGATGCCCCGCGCCTTGCCGCCTGTCCGCCTTTCCTCTACCTTTGGCCACCCCCCTCTCTCGTCCTCAGCCGAAGGTGGTCTCAGGTGGCGGCTCCTGACAAAGTGATCGAACCGCTCGTCACACCTACCGTCGTGTCGCCCGCCCGGCGCGGCAAGCTGCTCCAGATCCTCGGCGTCTCGTTCGGCATCGCGGTCCTCATCGGGAACACCATCATCGTCGGCATTCTTCGGACCCCAGGCGACGTGGCCGCGCGCTTGCCCAGCGAGCCCCTCTTCATCGGCGCGTGGGTCGTCGGTGGCCTCTACGCCCTGCTCGGTGCGATCTCGCTCGCGGAGCCGGGCGCCATGGTCGCGCGGTCCGGGGGGCAGTACCCGTTCGTTCGCCGCGGGCTGGGCCCATACGCCGGGTTCGTGGTTGGGTGGAGTGACTGGATCTCGACCTGTGGGCCCATCGCGCTCGGCGGCATGGTGTTCACCGAGTACCTCGAGCCGCTGGTGCCCGGGCTGGCCGGGCATCGGATGCCCGCGGGCCTCGCGCTCGTGCTCCTGTTCGGGCTGCTGCTCTGGCGCGGCATCCGGATCGGCGACGTCTCCCAGCAGATTCTGAGCGCGATCAAGGCTCTGGCCTTCGGCGGCCTGATCGCGGCTTCGTTGCTCATTCCCGTGCCGGCCGCCGCTACCGCCGCGCCCGGGCCGCTCCCGACGGGTGCGGCCCTGGTCACCGCCATCGTGCTGGCGCTCCAGGCCGTGATCTACACGTACGACGGATGGACCGGGCCGCTCTACTTCGGCGAGGAGGTTCGGAATCCGGGCCGCGGCATTCCCCGCTCGATGCTCCTCGGCGTGCTGCTCGTGATCCTGATCTACGTGCTCGTGAACGTCGCCTTCGTGCGCGTGCTCGGCCTCGACCGCATGGCCGGTGATCCGTTCGTGGCCGCGAGCGCGGGCAAGGCGCTGTTCGGCGCCGATGGTGACCTGGTGATCCGGCTGCTGGTGCTGCTCTCGATCCTGAGCGGCATGAATGCCTGCGTGTTGATGGCGCCCAGGATCATCCTGGCGATGAGCCGCGACCGCCTGCTTCCCGCCGCGTTCGATACGGTGAACCCCGGCGGCACGCCGAGCATGGCGCACTGGACCAGCATCGGCGTCGCGGGGGGGCTCATCGCCACCGGCACCTTCAACACGGTGCTGGCGCTGTGCGCGTTCTTCTTCGTGGTGAACTACCTCCTGTCGTTCCTGAGTGTGTTCGCGCTCCGGCGCAAGGAGCCCGATACGCCCAGGCCGTGGCGTGTGCCGGGGTACCCGGTCACGACCGGTCTCGCGGCGCTCGGCTCGGTGGCGTTCCTGGCCGGGTCGGTGGTGAGCGACTGGAGCAACAGCTGGAAATCGATGGTGCTGCTGGCCCTCAGCTACCCGGTGTATCGCATGGTCGTGGCCCGCCGGGAACGAGACCCACAGCTTCGCTGAGGAACGTCTCCATGCCACGCTACGCCGCGTTCCTCCGGGGCGTTAGCCCGATGAACGCGAAGATGGCTGAGCTCAGGAAGGCGTTCGAGGCGGCCGGTTTCACCGACGTGAAGACGGTGCTGTCGAGCGGCAACCTCGTCTTCGACGCCCGCCGTGGCTCGGAGACCGCGCTCCAGAGGGCCGCGGAGGCCGCGATGCAGGAGCGGCTGGGCCACGCCTTCGTCACCATCGTCCGCCCCATCGACGCCCTGCGGGAAATGCTGGCGACCGACCCCTACCATCAGTTCCGGGTAAGCCCGGGTGCCAAGCGCATCGTCACCTTCTTGCGCACGGCGCCGGGCCCGAGCCTCCAACTGCCGATCGAGCAGGACGGCGCGCGCCTGCTCGCCGTGATCGGTCGCGAGGTCTACAGTGCCTACCTGCCGACCCCCAAGGGGCCGGTGTTCATGACCCTCATCGAGCGAGCGTTCGGGAAGGACGTGACCACTCGAACCTGGGACACCGTCACCAAGGTGGCCCGGGCGTAGGGTCCTGCGTTGCGGATGGCGCGACACGCTATAGCTTGGGCGGTATGCTCACGACGCTTCGACCCCAAGCGGACGAATACGCTCCCGCGCTTGGGGAGTACATCGCATCGATCGGGGATGACGAGGACGTGCTCGCCGTGCTGGGCCAACAGCTCGACGAGATCCTGGTCCGTCTCAGAGCCGTGCCCACGTCGCGGGGCGACTTCCGTTACGCCCCGGGCAAGTGGAGCCTCAAGGACGTGATCGGCCATCTGGCGGACACCGAGCGGGTGTTCGCCTACCGCGCGCTCAGCATCGCACGGAGCGATCCCGCCGCGCTGCCGTCCTTCGACGACCAGGCCTGGGTGGCCGAGGTAGGCTCGGAGCACCGCACCCTGCTCGACATGGTCGAGGAGTGGGGGCAGGTCCGCCGGGCCTCGCTCGCTTTGTTCCGCCACCTGCCGGCGGCCGCCTGGTCCAGGCGCGGCACCGCGAGTAACCGGCCGGTCAGCGTCCGCGCCCTGGCCTACATCATCGCTGGCCACACCCGGCATCACCTCGAGGTCGTGGAGGCGCGCTACCTCGGGTGATCGGGCCGTTCGGGGACCGCTATACCCTGCTCCGCGAGCTCGGCCACGGGGGCATGGCCACCGTCTACCTGGCCGACGACCTGCGCCATGGCCGCCAGGTGGCGGTCAAGGTGCTCCGCCCCGAGCTGGGCGTCCTGCTCGGGCCCGACCGGTTCATCCGCGAGATCCGGGTCGCCGCCGCGCTCAACCACCCGCACATCCTGCCGCTCCATGACTCCGGCGAGGCCGGGGGCCGCCTGTTCTATGTCATGCCATTCGTGCGAGGCGGTTCGCTCCGCCAGCGCCTCGCGGCCGAAGGCCAGCTCCCTGTCGATGAGGCCGTGCGGCTGGCGCGGCAGGTGGCCTCCGCGCTGGACCACGCCCACGCGCACGGCCTGATCCACCGCGACATCAAGCCGGAGAACATCCTGCTGCACGAAGGCGAGGCGATGGTGACCGACTTCGGCATCGCGCTCGCCGCGGGAAACGACCAGGATCGGCTCACCCAGACCGGACTCATGA
Organism: Gemmatimonadales bacterium; assembly: GCA_035278325.1. Classification (GTDB taxonomy): domain Bacteria; phylum Gemmatimonadota; class Gemmatimonadetes; order Gemmatimonadales; family GWC2-71-9; genus CAVVWJ01. Next base: position 3,152 of record DATEJD010000215.1, read on the forward strand.
TCGGCACGCCGGAGTACATGAGCCCTGAGCAGGCCGCGGGCGAGCGCACGCTCGACGCGCGGAGCGACGTCTACAGTCTGGGGTGCGTGCTGTACGAGCTGCTCGTGGGCGAGCCGCCGCACGCGGCGACCAGCGCGCGAAGCGTCATCGCCCGGCGGTTCTCCGAGCCGCCGCCGCGGGTGGCCCGGGCCAGGCCCGCCGTGCCGGCCGCCGTGGACAGCGCGATCGCGCGCGCGCTGGCGGTCAGTCCCGAGGAGCGGTTCACCGGCATCGCGGCGTTCGCCGACGCGCTGGCGGGAGCGGCGGTCTCGGCCCCGCGACCGGCGCGGTTGCCGTCGGTGGCGGTCCTGCCCTTCGCCAACATGAGCCACGATCCCGATAACGAGTTCTTCGCGGACGGGATCACCGAGGACGTGATCGCCCAGCTGTCCAAGATCCGCTCGCTCCGGGTGATCGGGCGCGGCTCGGTCATGCGGTTCAAGAGCCGGGACCAGAGTCTGCGCGAGATCGGCCTGACGCTCGACGTCGGCACGCTGCTCGAGGGAAGCGTGCGGCGCGCCGGCAGCCGGGTCCGGATCGTGGCGCAGCTCATCGACGCCGAGACCGACCGACACCGCTGGTCCGAGACGTACGATCGCGACCTCACCGACATTTTCGCGATCCAGACCGACGTCGCGCTGCAGATCGCGGGGGCGCTCGAAGCCGAGCTCACCCACGAGGAGCGGAACCGGCTCAATCAGGAGCCGACCGACGATATGCAGGCCTACCAGCTCTATCTCAAGGCCAAGCATTGCCTGACCCGGTGGACCCAGGAGGGCACCGACCAGGCGCTCAAGCACCTCGGCGAGGCGGTGAAGCGTGATACCGGCTTCGCGCTCGCCTACGCCACCATCGCCTGGGTGCATCTGGATCTCGGGTTGGGCGTGGCCGGCGCCGTGCCGGCCAACGAGGCGTTCGAGCGAGCGCGCGCGGCGGTCTCGAAGGCGCTCCAGCTCGACCCGCAGCTCGCCCAGGCGCACGCGGTCTTGGGGCACCTCAAGTACGCCTGTGACTACGACTGGGCCGGGGGAGAGGCAGAGCTGAAGCGCGCTATCGAGCTCAATCCGAACAGCGGCGAGGCCTACGACTTCTACGGTCTGCTCCTGTCGTCGCTCGAGCGGTATGACGAAGCCATCCAGATGCAGACGCTGGCCCACGCGGTCGATCCCCTGGCGCATCGGATGGACATCGTGACGACCTACCTACGGGCCGGACGATACGACGAAGCGCTGCGATCGGTCATCCGGGTCATCGAGGTCGAGCCGCACCTGCCGCTGGCGCACCTCACGCTGGGATGGGTCTACCTGCTCACCGGGAAGCAGGACGAAGGGATCGCATCGATCGAGAAGGCGATCTCGCTCGTACCGGAGAGCACGCTCTATCTCGGGCAGCTGGGCCAGGCCTACGGGCGGGTGGGGCGGACCGACGAGGCCCGTGCCATCCTGAGGCGGTTGGAGGAGCTGCAGCTCAAGCAGTATGTCTCCCCCTATCACATGGCGTACGTCCATGCCGGGCTGGGAGAGGACGAACGGGCGCTGGACTGGCTCGAGGCGGCCTACGACCAACGGGCGGGGGGGATCTTCGGCATCAAGGGATCGTTCCTGTTCGCGCATCTCCGCCCGCAGCCGCGGTTTCAGGCGCTGCTGCGCAAGATGAACCTGGGGGACGGTGAGCGGGGAGCGGGCACGGCGTCACCCTGAACGGAGTGAAGGGGGCATGAGCCAACGCATGCCCCCTTCGCTTCGCTCAGGGTGACTCGCGTTGCTCAGGGTGACTCGCGGCCGGCTCTCGAGTGGTATAGCGTGCGACGCCTCAGCCTTCCCGGTGGAACATCTTCTCGACCGCGCCTAGCACCCCGCCCAGCTCCGATTGCTGCCCTCCCGGCGGCGGCGACCCGGCGGGCTGCCCCGCGCTTCCCTGAGAGGTCGCCGGGGCGCCGGCGGCGGCCGGTTGCCGCTGATTCAGGAACTTGGCCATCACGATGGGCGCGAGGAACAGCAGCACCTTCTCGGCCTGGTGGATGTCCAGGCCGCTTTGCTTGCTGACCTGCTGCGCCGCCTGCGAGTGGTCACCGCCGAACAGGTTGCCAAGCAGTCCGCCCGCCGCGCCCGCGAGGCCACCCGCCGATGGCGCAGTGCCGGACTGGGACGTCTGGTTCTGGGCCGCGTTGACGAGCATGGGGACCGCCGCCGCGATCGCCGCCTGCGCGGTGCCCTGGTCGACGCCGAGATGCTGGGTGAGCTGGTCGACACCGCTGTCGCCCAAGTGCTGTTGAACCATCTCCATGATCGAAGCCATGCATGCCTCCTGTGAGATACGAGCCCTGCTCGCCCGCCATAATAGGAGGCATGCGTGAGGCTGGCATAGAGACAGAATGGCGCGGGCGGTCGGAAGGGCGATAGGGCGATAGGGCGATAGGGCGATAGGGCGATAGGGCGATAGGGCGATAGGGCGATAGGGCGATAGCCCGGGAGGTGTGCCTCATCCCGAGGGAGCGCAAGCGACCGAGGGATGACAGGCGGCAGCTTCGCGACTTCCTATCGCCCTATCGCCCTATCGTCTGCCCGTCCTACCGTCCTACTTCCGATGTCTCACCCTTTTCAATAACCCCAACACCCTCGGCCACTCCTTTGGATCGAGCTTGCTGCCCCAGCCCTGGGCCACCAGCGGGTTGGCCTTGTAGGGACCCCGCCCCGTCGCGTAGGCGATGGGGACGCAGTTGTAGCAGCGGCGGAAGAGCCACACGGCGCGCTCGCCCAGGATCGGGGGCGGCGCAGCGGCCCAGTCGCTACGGATCGTGTTGACGGCCGGATACTGGACCACGATCTCGTTGCGGTTCAGGTGATCGAACGGCGCGGACGGCTCGTAGGTCTTGGGCAGAAAGCCGAAGTCCGGGTACTTGGCGTGGCCCAGCCTGCCCTTCACCACGGTGTCCACGGAGAGCCTGACATTGTACCAGGTCTCCTTGGCGCCGAGCTGGAAGCTCGGCGAAAAGCCGTCGGCGGGCACCAGATCCTGCGGCACGGCGAGCACGATCAGCTCGCTGTGGCGAATGACGTCGAGCAGGATGGCATCCGGGACTTCGCCGATGGCCGGGGTGCTGCGGGCGAGGGGCGGAACCGGGGTGGTTGGGTTCTGCATGGGGCTGCAGGCCGGGAGGGACGCGAGGACGAACAGAACGGCGCTGGATGAAACGGTGGTCGTGCGCATGGCGACTGACCAGCTTGTACAGGGGCTCCTATTCTAGGAAGCCGGCGCGCGGCGTGCTATCCCTCACCCTGCATGGCATCGCTCGGTCCGGCGTCTACCTCGGAAACGCCTCGGCCAGGCCGCCGTCGACCGTGATGAAATCGCCGGTGGTGAAGCGGAATCGGTCGCCCGCCATCAGCACGGCGAGGTCGGCCACGGCCTCCGCCGGGATCAGCCCCACGCCCATCAGGTTCCGCCCACGGTAGGTCTCCAGCTGCTCCGCCTCGGTCACGCCCCGGCTCCTGGCCCGTTCCCGCACGAACTGACGGAACAGGGGCGTGTCGATCTGGTCGGCGTTGATAGCGTTCACCCTGATGCCATGGGCACCGAGCTCGATGGCGGCAACCCGGAGGGCCTGCAGCAGCGCCGCCTTGCTTCCGCCGTAGGCTACCGCCTCCTTGCCCGGCACCACCGCCGCCTTGCTGACCGAGGCGACGATGCTGCCGCCGATCCCCTGCCGCTGCATGACCCGCGCGGCCCGCCCGATGGCGGCCACGGCACCCAGATAGTGCACCTCGAGCTGGCGCTGCAAATCCTCGCGACGGATATCGGTGATCGCCGCGAAGCGCGGCGGCAGCCCCGCCGTGTAGAACAGGCAATCAAGCCCACCGAACTCTAGCACGGCGCGCCGGAACAGCGCGTCCAGGCTGGCGTCGTCCCGGACGTCCACCGCGACGCCGATCAACCGGCCCGGCAGCCTGGCGCCGACCTCGACGGCCACACGTTCGGCCGCGCCGGCGTCCACGTCGGCCACGACGACGTGCGCGCCCTCCTCCGCGAAGCGGCGCGCGGCCGCCTGGCCGATCCCGCTGCCGCCGCCGATCACCACCACGACGTGACGGGGGAGCTGTTTGGTCGCGCGCTCCCGGGCGATGGTCTCCTCGACCTTGCGGCGCTCGAGCGGCCAGTGCTCGAACTCGAACACGTCCGGTTCGGGCAGGAACTGGAATCGGTCCACGGCCTCGGCGCCCTGGATCGACTCCAGGGTGGCGCGGTAACAGAGATTGGCGGTGACCGCGCTGCGCTTGTCCGTGAACGCGGTGACCAGGCCGAGCCCAGGCACCAGGATCACCTTGGCCCAATCGTCCAGGGGGCGTTCGCCGGCGGCGGCGTGACGGGCGTGGTAGGCCTCGTACCCGGCGCGCGCGGCGGCGATCCCGGTCCGCGCCTGCGTCACGATGGCGTCCGGCGCGGCGGCCAGGTCCAGACCTAGCCACACCGGCAGCCGGCCCGCCCGCAGCACGTGCTCGGGGGTGGCCATGCCGCGGGTGGTGAGCTCGGCGGTGTCCCCGGCGGACAACACCGTCAGCAGATCGTCCGCGTCGTCGTAGTGGAGGATGACGCGGTTGTCGGAGCTCAGCGAGCCCCGGATGACCGGCAGCACCAGCTCGGCGAGCTCGTGCCGGCGGGCCGGAGGCAGTGGGTAGCTCCCGACCTGCCCAGGTCTGTTGCCGGGCCCTTGCGGGGCGGCCGCCTCGTCGCCCGGTATCGGACCGCGCCGGCCCGCGCGGCGGCAGGCGGCGATGTACTCCTCGATCCGTTCCACCACGCGGAGGAGCCGCGCGTGTGACTGCTCCGCGTCGTCACCCCAGACCACGAGGCCATGGTGCGCGAGGGTCAGCCCCACCGCGCTGCCGGGTATCTGGGGCACCATGGCGCTGACCGCCTTGGCAAGTGGAAAGCCCGGGCGGCTGTAGGGGACGTAGGCGATGGTCCCCTCGAAGAGCTCGCGCACCAGCCGCTCGGCCGTGCCCTCCGGCACGTTGGTCAAGCTCATGGTCGCGACGTCGTGCGTATGAGCGATGACGCGATGGGGCAGCAGCGAGTGCAGCGGGGTCTCGACGCTCGGTGCGGGCCCGTCGGCCAGCATGCAGCGGGCCATGAACCCCATCATGTCGGCATCGCTCATGGACTCGGCGTCCGCGAGCGGCGCCAGGCGCGCCAGCGAAAGCCGGGTGAAGCCCTCCCGGCCGATCGTGCGAAGGTCGGTGCCGCTGCCCTTCACCAGCAGCGTGTCGCCCAGCTTGATCGAGGTGTTCCCGCCGCCGGGCTGCACCAGCCGGGGCTCGCGGCCAAGCAGGCGGGACAGCCGCACCAGGCTGTCGAGGGGATCGGCTATCGTCGTTGTCATGGGAGGAAGATGCGGCGGGCAGAGCGAGGAAGCGAGCGCCAACGTCCTGGGCGGACGCCACTCCTGGACGGCGGTCCGCGGCCGCCAGCACTCAGTTGCTTTGCTCCAGCGGCCTGGTCGGATTCGCGATCCTGAAGCGGAACCGCTGCGCGACCAGCTGTCGGACCGCCTTGCCGGATCGCTTGGCCGGCCGGAATCGGGTATCCGCCAGGGCGGTCCGGACCGACTGGGTGAACAGCGAGTCCCCGCTGGCCAGCACTTGGAACGTCGTGGTGTCCACCCTGCCCGTCGTGTCCACCACGTAGGTCGCGTCCACCTGCCCCTCGACGCCGCGGCGCATGAGCTCGGGCGGGTAGACCGGCGCCGCGCTGCTCTCGAACCGCTCCACCATCTGATCGACCTGGAGGACGCTGTAGACGCTGTCGGGCACGAAGGTGGTGGGTCGGACCGGCAGATCCTGGTGAGTACCGCTGCGCTCGCCCTTGTTCCGGGCGCGCAACACGGGCGCCTGCACGCGGAACCCCTCCCCGGGCTCGAGCGCATGACCCTCGTCGTATCCCGAGCCGATCTTGCCCGGTCGGGGCAGCTCGGCGGTGCGCTCGGAGGCGGGAATCCGGTCGGGCGGGAGGAGGAACATGAGCCGCGCGTCCCGCTCGGTGGCAGGGAGGACGAAGCGGTTGCCAGGCGCCGCCAGAATCGCCCACACGAGGGCCAGGTGCGCCACGATGCTCAGCGCCGCGCACTCGGCGGAGCGGAGGAAGCTCCGGTTGGACTCGATGAGGGTCAACTGCATGCCGTACACCGCCGGCGACGGGGGCGGAGGCGGTACACCGCGATCATCATATATGACGACGGACGCCGGCAGGCAAGACACGGGCGGGCGATAGGTCGAAAGGGGAGGAACAGGCGGTGTTCCTCATCCCGAGCGCAGCGAGGGATCTTGCCCGCGGTGGCTCCGGCCATTCCCGGACAAGGTCCCTCGGTCGCTTTGCGCTCCCTCGGGATGAGGCACACCTGCTCGCTCCTATCGCCCTATCGCCCTATCGCCCTATCCCCTTATCGCCTTATCGCCCTATCGCCCTATCGCCCGCCCGTCCGACTAGCCAGCCGCCCCCACCGGAGCCATCTTGGGTTCATCCCTCCCAACAGCCCGTCCTGCCTGGGCTTGTGAGCAGGCCTGCGAGGGTCCGACGCCGGCATTGACAACCCGGCGCTGGCGGCGCTTCAATTGGCTTCCCCGGCAATCGCGAGGCTCGTGGCCATGGCCGATGTGCCCCACCAGCTTACCCGCCGCCGCTTCGGCGAGACCATGCGCCGGGACGCATGGTGGGTCCAGCCTGCGGTGGTGTTTCTGGTCCTGTCCAGCTTCATCGTCTACGCCACCTGGGCGGCGTTCCAGGGCGCGCACTATACCTATGGACCGTACCTCTCGCCGTTCTACTCGCCCGAGCTGTTCGGCGATTCCCCGCACGCCTGGTTCGGTCCAAGGCCCGGCTGGTGGCCCGCGTGGCTGCCGTTTTCGCCCGCGCTCCTGATCCTCCCCTTCCCCGGGCTGTTCCGGGTCACCTGCTACTACTACCGGGGCGCCTATTACAAGGCGTTCTGGGCCGATCCGCCCGCCTGCACCGTGGGCGAGCCCAGGACCAGCTACCGCGGCGAGGCGTCGTTCCCGCTCATTCTCCAGAATATCCATCGCTACTTCCTCTACATCGCGTTGGGGTTCCTGGTGGTGCTGCTGTCCGACGTCTGGAAGGCGCTCTGGTTCACCGACCCAGCTACCGGGCGGACCACGTTCGGGATCGGCGTCGGCACCCTGGTGCTGGCCATCAACGTGGTCCTTCTGGGCGGGTATACCCTGGGCTGTCACTCGATGCGCCACGTGATCGGGGGCTACCTCGACCGGCTCTCTGGGCGGCCGGTGCGGCGGCAGCTCTACGCCTGCTCGAGCTGCCTCAACCGCGCGCACATGCGGTGGGCGTGGTGCAGCCTGTTCTCGGTGGCCTTCGCGGATCTCTACGTGCGGATGTGCTCGATGGGGATCTGGACGGATTGGCGGATTTTCTGAGTCACCCCGGACCGAGTCACCCCGGACCGAGTCACCCCGGACCGAGTCACCCTGAGCGTAGCGAAGGGGCCATGCCCGGACGCATGCCCCCTTCGCTTCGCTCAGGGTGACTCAGCGACCATCCATGCCCGACTACGAAACTCTCGAACACGATGTCCTGGTGATCGGCGCCGGCGGTGCCGGGCTCCGAGCCGCGGTTGCGGCCTCGAGCGCCGGCGCTAGGGTCGGGCTCATCTGCAAGTCGCTCCTCGGCAAGGCGCACACCGTGATGGCGGAAGGCGGCATCGCGGCGTCGCTCGCCAACGTGGACAGCCGCGACGGCTGGCAGGTGCACTTCGCCGATACCATGCGGGGCGGCCAGTACGTCAACAACTGGCGCATGGCCGAGCTGCACGCCAAGGAGGCGCCGGACCGCGTGCGGGAGCTCGAGGCCTGGGGCGCCCTGTTCGACCGCACGCCCGACGGCCGCATCCTCCAGCGCAACTTCGGCGGCCACAAGTATCCCCGCCTGGCGCACGTGGGGGACCGTACCGGCCTCGAGATGATCCGGACCCTGCAGGATCACAGCATCCACCAGGGAATCGACGTGCACATGGAGTGCACGGTGCTCCGGCTGTTCACCGACGGCGGCCGGATCGCGGGAGCGCTGGGCTACGATCGCGAGCGGGGGCGGTTCAAGGTCTACCGCGCGAAGGCCATCATCCTTGCCACGGGTGGCGTCGGCCGGGCCTACGCCATCACCAGCAACAGCTGGGAGTATACCGGCGACGGCCAGGCGCTCGCCTACGACGCCGGGGCCGCGCTCCAGGACATGGAGTTCGTGCAGTTCCACCCCACCGGGATGATCTGGCCGCCCAGCGTCCGCGGGATCCTGGTGACCGAAGGCGTACGCGGCGAAGGCGGGGTCCTGCGCAACAAGGACGGCCGCCGGTTCATGTTCGACGACATCCCCGAGAACTATCGGAGCCAGACCGCCGACAACGAGGAAGAAGGCTGGCGCTACACCCAGGGCGACAAGGACGCCCGCCGCCCGCCCGAGTTGCTGACGCGGGACCACGTGGCCCGCTGCATCCGGCGCGAGGTGGCCGAGGGCCGCGGCAGCCCGCATGGAGGGGTGTTCCTCGACATCTCGTGGATCAAGCAGAAGCTGCCCAACGCGCGGGAGCACATCATCCGCAAGCTCCCCAGCATGTATCATCAGTTCAAGCAGCTCGCCGACATCGACATCACCACAGAGCCGATGGAGGTCGGACCCACCACACACTACATCATGGGCGGCATCCGGGTGGACGGCGACAGCCAGATGTCGACCGTGCCCGGCCTGTTCGCGGCCGGCGAGTGTGCCGCAGGTCTGCACGGGGCCAATCGTCTGGGCGGCAACTCCCTGTCCGATCTCCTGGTGTTCGGGAAGCGGGCGGGCGAATACGCAGCCCGGTTCGCCGGGGAGCCGGGCTCGCCGGGGATCGACCCTGCCGAGGTGGAGCAGGCCGTGAAGGCGGCGCTCGAGCCGTTCGAGCGCGCGACCGGGGGCGAGGGCCCGTATCAGGTCCAGCACGAGCTGCAGGCGATGATGCAGGATCTGGTCGGCATCGTGCGCACCGGCCCCGAGATGGAGCGGGCGCTCGAGGAGCTCGGCAAGCTCAAGGAGCGCGCGCGGCGGGTCGGCGTTCCGGGCAATCGCGAGTACAATCCGGGATGGCACACCGCGCTCGACTTGGGCAACCTGCTCACGGTGTCCGAGGCGATCACCCGGGCCGCGATCGAGCGGCGCGAAAGCCGGGGCGGTCATTTCCGGGACGACTTCCCGGACAAGGATCCGGCGTCCGCGAAGTTCAACATCGTGATCCGGAAGGGCCCCGATGGCGAGATGCAGCTCGTGCGCGAGCCGATCAAGGAGATGCCGCCGGAGCTCAAGCGGGTGATCGAGGAGCAGAAGTGACCGACACACTCAAGCCCGACCTCGCCGAAACCGGCGCCGTCGAAGAAAGGCAGCCGCCGGAGCATCGCCCTGAGCCCCGCGGCACGGCCACCTTCCGCGTGTGGCGCGGCGACCGCGCGGGCGGACGATTCGTCGACTACAGCACGCCCGTGTCACCGGGCATGGTGGTGCTGGACGCCATCCACCAGATCCAGGCCGACCAGGCCAACGACCTGGCGGTACGGTGGAACTGCAAGGCCGGTAAGTGCGGCTCGTGCTCGGCCGAGGTGAATGGCCAGCCCAAGCTCATGTGCATGACCCGGCTCAACGAGCTGCCGCTGGATAAGCCGGTCACCGTCGAGCCGATGCGCGCCTTCCCGCCGATCAAGGACCTGGTGACCGACGTCTCGTGGAACTTCCGGGTCAAGCAGCGGATCGCGCCGTTCAAGCCGCGCCCGCCGGACGCGCCCGACGGGACCTGGCGGATCGATCAGGCGGACGTGGACCGGGTCCAGGAGTTCCGGAAATGCATCGAATGCTTCCTGTGCCAGGATGTATGCCACGTGCTCCGGGATCACCGGCTGAACGACCGGTTCATCGGCCCCCGGTTCCTGGTGTACGCGGCGGCGCTGGAGATGCATCCGCTCGACACCGGCGACCGGATCGAGGCGCTCCGGAACGAGCACGGCATCGGCTTCTGCAACATCACGAAGTGCTGCACCAAGGTGTGCCCCGAGCACATCACGATCACCGACAACGCGATCATCCCGCTCAAGGAGCGGGTGGTGGATCAGTTCTACGATCCACTGGGGCGCCTGGTGAAGCTGTTCAGCAGGAAGGAGCAACCGTGAGCGACGAGTTCAGGCTCAAGCGGATCTCGCGGGAGGGCATCCCCGCGGCGCTCCAGAAGGCCGAGCGGTACCGGATCATCAACGACCCATCGTCCGCGGAGAGCATCTGCCTCGACGTGCTGGAGCTCGACGCCAGAAACCAGGAGGCGCTGGTCACCCTGCTGCTCGCGATCACCGATCAGCTCACCGAGGGACCGGCCGAAGGGATGCGGCGCGCGCGAGAGCTTCTGCCTCGGCTGGACGACGAGTACCGCCGGCTCTACTACGCCGGGATCATCTGCGAGCGAGGAGCCAAAGCCTACGTGCGCCGCGCGACGCTGGGCTCGGGCGAGATGGCCTATCGCTGGTTTCGCGAGGCGATGGACTGGTACCAGCAGGCGGAAGCCCGGCGCCCGCCGGGCAACGACGAGGCGATCCTCCGGTGGAACACCTGCGCTCGGATCCTCTCGCGGGACGAGAAGCTGCGACCGAGGGTGGAGGAGCAGGCGATACCGGGGTCGGAGTAGCGGCAGACGACGGCCCGGGAGGGCCGCGGAGTCACCCTGAACGCAGTGAAGGGGGCATGAGCCGACGCATGCCCCCTTCGCTTCGCTCAGGGTGACTCGTGCTCGGGCGATCCGCGATCACCCTCGGTCACGCCCGCGTCCCCTCAGCTGCACGCCTTCCCGTGCGACGGATGGAATCCCGCCGCCTTGGCGTCCGCCTCCGACATGTACTTCCCGCGCTTGGTGG
>DATEJD010000216.1:0-14040 GCA_035278325.1 Gemmatimonadales bacterium
AAGGTGTAGCGCGAAAGGCGACCCGTGGTTGAGTACATTGAGTCACCTACTCCGGCCTTTCTGTTCGATCTCGACGGGACGCTGATCGACAGCGTGTATCAGCACGTCATCGCCTGGCGCGCGGCGCTGTCCCGGCTGGACATCGACCTGTCGGTGTGGCGGATCCACCGCCGGATCGGCATGAGCGGCGGACTGCTGGTCAACGCGCTGCTTCGGGAGGTGGGACAACCGGTCAGCGCGGAACAGACTCATCGGCTCCGCCAGTATCACGCTGAGGCCTATGCCAGGCTCCTGGGCCAGGTGCGTCCGCTCCCCGGCGCCCGCGAGCTGCTGGCGGTGCTCACCCGCGCGGATGTCCCCTGGGCCATCGCCACCAGCGGCTGGCTCGAGAGCGCGCGCCCCGCGTTGGACCTGCTCGGCGTGGGACCCGACGCGCCGATCATCACCCGCGACCAGGTGCTGCACGCCAAGCCCGATCCCGACCTGTTTCTCGCCGCCGCGGCGCGGCTCGGCGCGACCCTCGAGACCTCGGTCGTGGTCGGCGACAGCGTATGGGATCTGCTGGCCGCCCGGCGCGCCCGAGCGCTGGGCGTCGGGCTCCTCTCAGGTGGGTACGGCGAAGACGAGCTGCTGGCGGCCGGCGCATACCGGGTGTACCAGGACCCGGCCGATCTGCTGGTGCATCTGGATGAGGTGGGGGTACGGGTGGGAGAGGAGTGAGGAAATTCGGCCAACTCCGGTCCAGAATGCGACAGAATCACCAGAATTCTGTCGCAATCCCATCCAGCGCACCGTGGGCCCCAGGTAACACATCCGGGTAGCCCATATCACCGCCGGCCCCCTACGATTAACCTACGCTGATAGTCTGACCCCCCGACCGTCACCCGCTTCGCGGCTACCCGGTCTGACGATGGTCTGCTATGGCCGATGACGCACTCCTCCTCGCACCCACCATCCTCGTCGTCGACGACGAGCCGGCCGTCAGGCTGCTCGTGGAGCGGGTGCTGGTCGAGGCCGGCTTCCGGGTCCTCACGGCGATGGGCGGCGAGGAGGCACTCGAGCTGCTCGGGCAGACCCCCCTCGTCGACCTCGTGCTCGTCGACCTCCGGATGCCGGTGATGAGCGGCGCCGAGCTCGCGCTCAAGGTGGAAGAGCTTCGCCCCGGGGTCAGGGTGCTCCTCATGGCGGCCTATCCCTCCGAGAATCCGCTGGCCTGGCGGGTCATCGTCAAGCCGTTTCCCCCCAATGTGCTGGAAACCGAGATCCGCCGAGCGCTCGAGGGGCCCAGCGCGCGCGCCGGCTCGGGCGAGTTCACCGGCGAGTCGTAGCGACCTCCCCGCCTTGGCCCTCGTGAGGGTCACTGGGCGGCATGGTCAATCGATGATAGACAGCGGCCGGCTCCCCACGGAGCCGGCCGCTCGGCTTTCAGTCTGGCTTCAGAGTTGCCCTATGCCGCCACGCCCTGCCCAGCTCACGCGTTTCTACAGGGCGCCGCATGGCCGTGCAGCGCTGACCGAGCCACGTTGACCCGACCAGGAGGCCGCTTTGTCCCAGCCGATCTCACTCCCGCTCACCCGAGGCGCGCTCAGTGCAGCCATGCTCGCCCTGTTCGCGGCCCCCGCGCTTGCCCGCGGCCCGGGCGTCGGCTGCGACGGCCCCGACGCCCCGGTCAAGGCCGTGGTCGACTCCGCCCGCCATGCCGTCGTCATCACCCTGGGTCCCTGCCGAGTCCCGGCGCTCGGCGCGCTGGACATGCCCGGGATGAGCATGGCAGGGATGAACATGCCGGGAATGAACATGCCGGACATGGACACCCCGGGCGCGCCGGCGATGCACCAGATGGACATGGGAATGGAGCACGGCCCCGGGCACGAGGACGTGCGGGTCCACTTCCGCTGGCCTGCCGACGTGTGGATGCGCGGGTTCGATCTCCGGCTGTACGACGCCAACCACCACCGGCTCGATCAGCCCACCACCATGCACCACTTCGAGCTGCTCGACTTCGATCGGCGGCAGCTGGTGTATCCCCTGGTGGAGCGCGTGTTCGGGATGGGCGAGGAGACCAGCAGCGCGCTGGTGCCCAAGACGGTGGGCTTGCCGCTCGACCGCGGCATGGACATGGCGCTCTACGTCATGTGGAACAACCACACCGACCAGCCGCTCGACGGCGTCACCTTCGAGCTCACCATCCGCTACTCGCCGCGGAACCTCTCGCCCCGGCCCACGATCGTCCTCCCCTTCAAGGCCGACGTCAACATCCACCCCGGCTTCGGCGATGCGTTCGACCTCCCGCCCGGCGGCGGCTCACGTGCGGCGCTGTTCACGGTCGGTACCAGCGGGCGATTGCTGGCCGTGGGCGGACACCTGCATGACTACGGGAAGGAGCTGAGGCTGGAGGACGCCGCCACCGGCCACGTGCTCGCGCGAGTGGAAGCCGAGCGCCGGCCCGACGGCACCGTCACCGGCGTGACGCACGGCCTCTACGGGGTCCTGGGCCGCGGGCCGCACCTGATCGCGGGGCATCAGTATCGGCTGGTGGCCGTGTACGAGGGAAGCCCGGCGGACTCGATCAAGGGCGCGATGGGGGTAATGGGCGGGATCTTCGCCCCGGATCACTATCGGCGCTGGCCGGCGATCGATCGGCACAATCCGGACTACCTGATCGATCTCAACCCTCCGGGGCCGCGGGCCATCTCACAGGCAGGCCCCCAGTAGGCCAGACCAGGCGCCATCTCCTCGAGGGAGGGGTTCTTCCGGTCCCTCGTCGCCGGCGCGCCGGGTCCGCGACGACCCGGTGAGTCGGTTTCGGGCCCAGCAACGTATGAATGAATGGAGGCATTCGCGGCCCACCAGCCGCTGGACCCGACAGGAGGGCACCATGGCCAAGCCGATCTTCGGACTCAGCACCACGCCGGTGAAGGACATCCGGTCCGAGCTGCGCGAGCAGCTCGAGCGTGACCTGCTGGCCCTGGTCTACCGGACCTCGCGCTAGCTCCGATTTCCGTAGGTCCGGCCGTGGCCCCCACACCAGCCGACCTCCCGCTCACCGCTCACCGGTCCTGAGTCACCCTGAGCGAAGCGAAGGGGGCATGCGTCGGCTCATGGCCCCTTCGCTTCGCTCAGGGTGACTCAGACCCGCTCACCGCTCACCGTCTTCCCGCTCCCGTGAGATTCCCACGCCCCCCGCTGCGTATCCCCTCTCGAAGCCCACGACTCACCGCCGCTCGCCGGCGCTCACGAGGGGAGAGCCCATGCACTGGTATCCAGTCCGTCGCCACCTGCGCACCCTGGCGTGCGCGGTCACCCTGTCGCTCGCCGCGGGATGCGGCGGCGGCCACTCCCCGGTCGATCCCAACGCCGGCGGGGGCGGTGGTGGCGGCGACAACGGCATCGCCGGCGACTATCGCATGGTCAACTACGGCGGAAGGGTCTCCCTGCCGATCGCGCTCCAGATCGAAGGCTGCGCCATGGCCACCTTCACGGGCGGCAGCCTCACGATCTACGACGACGACACCTGGTATCTCACCATCGACTACACCGACGCCGATGGGCAGCAGCAGCTCGAGGACGAGGGCGACCTGGTGCAGAATGGCACCACGCTCTCATTCTCCTCGGCCGACTACGGCGACAACTTCCAGGGCTCGGTGGACGGCACCGTTGTCAAGTTCGATTACGACTTCTGCCCCAACGGGCAGACCGACATGCAGCCCTGGTTCCTCAAGCACTAGGAGCCACCGCCGGGAACGCCGCGGCCACCGCCGGGTCGCTCGTCGCCGCTCGCGCGCACTCGGCCCCGAGCCGCCGGTAGCTCTCGAACTGCGCCTCGTCGAACCACTGGTCGCCGGTCGACTGCTGGGGAAACACGCTGTTCTCCAGCGCGTACTGCCGCACTTCGGCCGGGTCGTCCACCATCAGCGAGGGCTTGATCCAGACGATCACGCCGCGCCGGTCGTCGGGGTTGGGCAGGTCGCCCCATCCGAGTCGGACGGCGTGTTCCTGGTGGTACAGCACCTCGCCCACCACGTAGTGGACGGCCGAGAGCGGCTGACCCGGCGGCCGCACGAACTGGTTCACCGAGAGCCTCACCTCGGCGCTGAAATCGATCCGGCAGCGGCGGATCGCGTCGCCGATGTCGGCGAAGCACGGCCGGGGGTCCGCGCCGCAGTCCACCAGGAGAATCGAGCGGCACCCGCGCTGGACCAGCGAGTACAGGCCGGTGTTGTCGAAGTGCCCGCCGTCGCTCAGGTAGCAGTAGGCGGACAGGTCGTTGGTCTGTGACAGGAACTCCCGCAGGATATAGAACGGCCACAGGCGGGCGCGCCGTGCGCGCCAGCGCTCCTTGGCCGGGTTGGGTGCCCAGAACCCCAGCCGGACGTTGAGCAGGGCCAGCAGCATGGCCAGCGCCGCGCTGGTGGTCTTCGAGCCCATGTTGGGGCTCACGGCGGCCCCCGACACCGCGAGCGCGGTTCCCAGCGTGAGCCGGCCGCCCATGTACCGCGCGGTGGGGCGATACCCGGTGCGGAGCGAGCCGCAGGAGAGCGGGGAGAACGTGAACGCCGCCGAGGAGCGCTGCGCCGTGGCCAGATCCCGTCCCGCCACCAGGTTGAGCGTCGTGTTGACGAGGTGATACGGCGCCGGCCGGAGCCCCGCGCCCACCGACGCGAGCTGCAGGTCGTCTCCGTCCACTGCTTCGGTGATCTCGGAATCGAGCCGCGCCTCGTTGGACGCGCCGAGGTACGCTCGGACCAGCCGGGCACGGTAGAAGGAGTGAAGCGAGAGATAGTTCGGATCCACCAGCCAGCCGAGCCCGATGACCGACGCGAGCGCGACCCCGATGAAGCCGACGATCGCCTGGGGGAAATACACCTGCGGCTGCCGGGGGTCGAGGAACTGCTCGATGTAGATGATGCCCAGCAGCACGAACCCGAGCGTCAGCAGCGACATCGCGCGGAGGTTGTGGGTCGAGCCGAGCGGCAGCAGGGCGAGCAGCACCGCGGCGAACGTCATGCCTCCGAGCGCCCCGCGGGCCACCGGCTCCGATCCCGATCCGAGGGCAATCGAGAACAGATCGAGCAGGGCTGCCACCACTGCCAGGATGACCGGCGTGCCCACCAGCGCCGCGGCGGTCCAGCGCCGCCACACCTGGGCGGAGAAGGTTCGCCGAGCCCGCTCCTCGATCGACCGCCGGAGCCACGGAAGCAGCACGAACACGAGCCAGGGAATCGCCACCAGCCCCAGGCCCAGGCCGAAGGCGCCGGTCGCCACCCACCGCCTGTGCGGCAAGGGCAGGACGGCGGCGACGACGCCGAGCAACGCCGCCGCCGTCAGGGCGAGCACCCGGCCGCGCTTGGGCCCCCACGCGGCGATGTACTCATAGCAGGCGAACAAGGCGCAGATGCCCACCGCGAGGAACAGTCCGACGTGCAGGCCCGAGACCCGCCCCGGCTCCGGGCCGGGCAGCGCGCCGAGCAGCGCGTGCGACGCGGTAGCGAGCACCAGCATCAGAACCAGGATCACGAGCGGTGGCGTCACCGCGAACGCGAGCGATGCCAGACGCCCCGGCTCACCGGCCGGCGCCTTCGAGCCTCCACCGGCGGGAGCCGCCTTGACGGCCGTGAACGCGGCGCCGGCCGCCGCCAGCATGACTCCTCCCCAGCCGCCCACCTTGCCCAGGTACGCGGCGAGCCCCTCCCGCCCGCCCGCGAAGGCGACCCGCACCAGCTCGTGCCCGAAGCCGCCGAACAGCAGCACGACGCCGATCACCGCGAGCGTCACGGCCAGCCAGGTCTGGACCCGGGTCAGCCGTTCGGTGAGTACCTCGCCTTGCTCCGCCGAGAGCACCCGGCCGGAGCCGGAGCCGTCCTTCTGCCTCAGCCGCACGAGTGTCATATAGCCGGCCCAGGCTGCCATCACCGCGGTCCCGACCGTGGTGAAGGCGACGAACCACCGGTCCGTGAGCAGCTCGGCCCCGATGCCGGTGTGATCGGACAGCGCCAGACCGCGCAGCGCGAAGAACAGCATGGCCACGACGCCAAGGAATGCGAGCCCCGCCAGGCGCATGTCCGCCATGGAGGCCAGCGCCCAGAACCCGGTGACCACCGCCAGCAAGACCAGCAGGACGACGACGGGCACGAGCGCTCTCGCGGCCCGCACGGTGAGGTCCCACGGATGGGCGCCCAGGGACTGGGTGAATGTCCCGCACACCGGCGGCAACGCGCTCGCACCTGCCGTCGCGCCTTCCGGCGGCTGGCCGCAGACGAACGCGGCCGCCAGCTTGTCGTCGGCCACGAAGTAGAGCTGAGCCAGGAAGACGGCGGCGCCCAGGATGGGAAGCAGGGTGAGGACGGTGAGGAAAAAGTTGCGGGTGACCACCGTGACCGCGCGCCAGGTGTCCGAGCTCAGGACACCCTTCCTCGGCGTCAGGTAGTTGGAGAACAGTCGGACGTGGTGGATCGGATCGACGCCGGCGAAGCGCGAGCCGTCCGGGGTATACACCTCCGGCCGTTGCTCCCGGTCCAGCTCGAGGCCCTCGGGATCGGGGAAGACCGCCAGCGTGCCGGCACGGTCGCAGTCGGTCTCACGCTGCTCGGGTCGGGAGAGCCAGGCGGTCCACCAGCCGCCGATGAATCCGCCGCCCGAGACCGTGGACAGGTAGTCGAAACACCGGAGCCGTTTGTCGGCCGCGAGCTGCTGGAGCACGCCCAGGCAGAACGTCGCGCTCCGGATCCCTCCGCCCGAGAGCGCCAGCCCGCGAAGATCGGTCAGGGGCTTGGTGGCGTCCGTCTGGATGCCAACCCGCTCGCGCCGCCGGCGCACGGCGGCGCACTCGTCGGGATAGATGTCGGTGAACTGACGGGGGACGTCGTCGGTGCCCGGGTCGCTCGGCATGGCAGGCCTCGGTGGCACAGGAGCGAGCTCGTCCTGGAGACGCTGTCGGGATATGGAAGGATGCTACGCGTTGGTACCGAAGCCTGCCAGAGAGAAACGCGACGGGAATCGGACGATTTTGCGACAGGCCCGCCCCTGGAGCCTGTCGCATTCGCGCTCAATACCGCGCGTTGACTCGAAGCGCGAGCACTGCCGCCGGACCGCGATCCTGGTTGTATCCGGGATGGCGGATCACCTGCACATCGGGGGTCACTTCGACGTAGGACCCTACTTGGAACCTGTAATAGCCCTCCGCCACTTCTTCCGCACCGTAGGTCAGTCGCCCATCACCGAGGAGAAACCCGCGCCCGCCGCGGGCGAGATAGTCGCGATGGTCGGCCGACAAGCCGTGCACGAGCAGCGCAATGCCGAGCCGATCCGCCGGTCGCGCCCACCGGCCACCCGCCATCTGCACTCCAGTGCTGAGGTGCCGGTCGACCTCCGTAAACGCGAACGACTCCGTGTGCCCATCGTTCCAGCCGAGGCGGAGAAACATCCCGGTCTCGCCTGAGTCCGCCACGGGCTGCTCGACATTCAGCCCAAAACCGTACTTCCGCCGCCCCGGCTGGTCGTCCGCAACGATGTCAGGCACGGTGTCGCGCGCAAGCGCCCGCGCGATCGCCTCGCGATAGTCACCCATCCGCGCGTGATTTTGGTAGGCGAGCAGGCGCACGACGGAACCGATATGCGTCGGCATCACCGTGAGCTCTATATTATCGCCGCGAGCATGGACCAGGTCGCGATCGAAGACATTGCCGTTGGCCGCCGTTGGCATCTGGAAGCTCCCGAGCCGCAACGTCCAGGACGGTGCGACGTAGGCGATCGCGACACCGTTGGTGTATCCCCGCGTGTCGGCGGCGAAGTCCCAGGCGGTATTCTGGAACAGGCCCCAGTTCATGAACTGGATCCGCGTGCCGTTGGCGTAGCGGTTCAGGTCGAAGACGTCGTTGGCCGCGAGCTTGCCTGCGGTGAGTTCGACGCGCCGGTCCGGTATCCACCCCGGCAACTGGTCTTGAGCCCGGCCCACACGCGTCGAGTCGGGGCTGAGCCGAACGGCATATCGCAGGAAGGCCTGGGCGATGTAGGGGCCGGTCCCAAGATCGGCGCTGCCTTTTCGGATTACGTCCCCATTGGTGAAGCCGCCAAGGCCTGTCACTCGACTGATGCCCTTGCCCTCCGCCATCTCGAGATCGAGATACGCGCCGAGACCGGTGAGCAGATGTGAGCCGAGGTAGAGGCCGTAGGTGTGGCTCACGGCCTGGTCGCCGCTGCCGGTCAGACTGTTTGGCCCGGCATAGGGGCTCCGAAACGGCGGCAGCCACTGCCCGATCGCCGTGACCTGGAATGCGAGTAGGCGGGGCAGCCAGGGCGGCGCGCCCGCCTCCTGCGCACGCGCCGGCGCCGCGAGGCCAATGGCGAAGAGCACCGCCGCCAACACGCTTGGGGCCGCGCGGGTTGTCATGGCACCCGGACCACCAGCGTGCTGCTCAGAAGCAGCTCCAGCGCCAGGGCACCCAACCCCAGAAGCATGAGCGGCCGGGTGGCTTCCTCGTACTGGGTGTATCGGGTCACCTGCACCGGCGTCTTCTCCAGTTCGTCAATCTGCCGGATGATCCGACTAAGCGCCTCGGTATCCTTGGCGCGAAAGTACCGTCCACCGGTCTTCTGGGCAATTTCCCTGAGCAACGGCTCGTCGATCTGCACCGGCAGCATCTCGTAGCGGAAGCCCTCGAGGCCGCGCCCGGTCGGGATCGGGGCCTCGCCGATGGTTCCCACCCCGATGGTGTAGACCTTGATTCCGAATGCCACGGCGGTCTGAGCGGCGGTGCGGGGATCGATCAGACCCTTGTTGTTCACTCCATCGGTGAGCAGGAGGATGACCTTGGATTTGGTTGAGACCCGACGCAGCCGGTTCACCGCCGTGGCGAGTCCGCTTCCGATGGCGGTGCCGTCCTCCAGCGTCCCGATCTTCAGATCCATGATCGCCTGTTCCAGGACCGGATAGTCTGTCGTGATCGGCACCTGGGTCAACGCCTCGCCGGCGAAGACCACCAGTCCGATCTGGTCTGCCGATCGTGCACGGACGAAGGCGATTGCCTGCCGTTTGGCTACTTCGAGCCGGTTGGCCGGCGAGAAGTCTTCCGCCAGCATGCTACTGGAGAGGTCGATCGTGATCACGATGGCGATCCCCTCCTGCTTCCTCTCGATTTTGTCGCCGCCCACACGGAGCCCCGCGGACGCGAGCACCAAGGAGGCGAGGGTCACGGATCGCAGCGCCGGCGGCAGCGATACCCACCAGCGGCGGCTGGACGCGGCGGCTGGAATACTGACGTCGCTATAGATCGCGGCTGGCAGGTCGCGTCGCCGGCGGCGCCACCACCACAGTGGAATGAACAGGAGCAGCAGGAGCAGCCAGGGCCGAGCGAACATTGCCTATCGAACCGGAGGTGCCGCATTGGGCCGCACGCCTATTCGATGCTGCGGTGCAAGGTGAGGACGGAGCACGATGCCCAAAGCCGTCCTCACACGGGACCTCGCTCCAGGGGTACCCGATGCTCCTCATCCAGCCGGAGCTCGCCGGCCGTATCGTTGTAGGTGAAGAGCTCGGCGTAGCGCCCCCAGGCCACCGCCGTCTCGAACTGGCGCTGTGCCTCCTCCGGGGTGAACACCGCGTTCAGCTCCGTGAGAATATCGTCCGCCGAAATCCGATGGCTCGGCGCCGCCTCCAGCGCCCGGACCATGTGCTGCAGCAGCGAGATTTGCGCGACCCCTCGCTCGCGGAGAATAGTCTTCCCCTCATCCAGCGCCGCGCGAGCAAACCGCTCCCCGGTCTGGGTCAAGACAGCGGTCCGGCCGTCGAGGTCAGCCAGCCCGAGCAGGTCGCTCGCATCGATGATCGCCAACAGGTGGTCGGTCCGCATCTGTAGATCCTCCGCAAGGGCGCGGATGTCCGCCCGACCGCCGATCCCGTGCAGGTACTGCGCTAGGCCGGTGAGGTCGTCGATGTTCACCGGCGGCAGGATCTGATAGCGCTCCCGGCGCTGGATGGACGCCGCGCGTCCTGTCTCGAGCAGGGCCACGGCGTCCGCCTCCGGATTGGTCATGATGCGGTAGAGGGTGTCGATGAGCTCTCCCCGTGCGCCCCCTTTGCGCTGGCGCTCGGCGGCCGGAAGCCCCGCCACCTCGACCCGCACCCGCCCAGGATTGGCCCCGAAGACCACGATCCGGTCCGCCAGCGCGACGGCCTCTTCGATATTATGCGTCACGATGAACAGGGCCCGGGTCGGGATCGCCCGCGACGTCCAGAGCTCGAGGAGCCGTTGCCGGAGTTGCGCCGCGGTGAGCACGTCGAGCGCCGAGAACGGCTCGTCCATGAGCAGCAGGTCGGGCTCGACGACCAAGGCCCTGGCGAAGCCCACCCGCTGGCGCATTCCGCCGGAGAGCTCCTTGGGGAACGCCTCCTCAAAGCCGTCGAGGCCGATCAGGTCGATCGCGCGCAACGCTCGCTCGCGACGCTCGCGCGGAGGAACGCCTTTGGCATGAAGGCCAAGCTCGACGTTCTGGAGCACCGTGAGCCACGGTAGCAGCGCGAAGCTCTGAAAGACCATGGCAACGTGCGGGTTCGAGCCCAGGATTGGCGCGCCGCCATGCAGCACTTGTCCCGTGGTCGGCCGCAGCAGCCCGGCCATGAGGCGCAGCAGTGTGCTCTTGCCGCACCCACTGCGACCCAGGAGGGCGACCACCTCACCTTCGCGGATCGTGAGGGTGATGTCCTCCAGCACCGTCACGGTGCCACGACCGTCGGGCTTGGGAAACGTCCGGCTCACCTGCCGCACCTCGAGCACTGCCCGAGCGGCCTCTACTTGGACGCCCACCGCCGTGATAGTGGGCAGCGTCATGAGCTCCCCCTCCTCAGGCCAGGCGATATCGGGTCTCGGCGAGCTCGTAGAGCCGGCGCCAGACCAGTCGATTCAAGGTCACCACGTACAGGCTCATCATCCCGACACCCAGCGCGATGCGCGGCCAGTCACCCGCGGCGGTAACCTCGGCGATGTAGGCGCCAAGTCCCGTGGCGCGGAGCGTCGTCGGCCCCCAGCGCACGATCTCCGAGACGATGCTCGCGTTCCAGGCCCCGCCCATCGCGGTGATGCCGCCCGTCACCCAGGCCGAGAAGATCCCGGGGATGATGAGCGTCCGCCAGCGCGCCCAGCGGGTGAGGCCCAGGCTGGTCGCCATCTCTCGCAGATCGGTCGGGATGCTCATCGCTCCGGCGATCACGTTGAACAGGATGTACCACTGGGCGCCGAGCGACATGAGGAGGATGCCGCCCCAGTCGAGGGTCACGCCGAGCCAGATGAATGCCACCGTGGCAAAGGGAAAGAGAAAGTTCGCCGGGAAGGACGCGAGCAACTGCACGACCGGCTGGGCGATGCGTGCCAGGCGCGGGTTGAAGCCGATGGCCACGCCGACCGGCGTCCAGACCAGCGTGGCCGCGATCAGGAGCGCGATGGTCCGGCCAAAGGTCGCGAGCCCGAGGAGTCCCGCTCGGCCGACCTCGGCTGGAGTGACTTCGCTCAGGACGAAGCGCGCGCCGAGCGCGAGCAAAACCCCGAGAGCGAGGAGGAGCGCCGCGTTGTAGGCGCGATCCAGGCCCCGCGACGGGCTCCGGTCTTGGCGCCCGTCGCGCACACGGGTAAGCCGGGCCAGGCCGCGGTCGATCGCGCCTGACGGCAGCAGGCGTCCAACCTGCCGCGGCAGCTTGGCGCGCTGCAGCACGTCGAGCAGCCACGACTGCGGCACGATCTCGGCCGTGCTCAGCTCGAGCCGGAACCGGTCGGCCCAGGCGACGAGCGGGCGCCAGAAGAGCTGATCCACCAGCAGGATCACGATCGCCATCGTGAGGATCGCCGCGCCCAGCGCGTGGAGATCGCGCTCCGCCACCGCCGCCGCTACATAGGAGCCGATGCCGGGCAGCGTGTAGCTCCGGTTCAGCACGCTGATGGCCTCGCTCGCGGCCACGAAGAACCAGCCGCCCCCGAAGCTCATCATCGCGTTCCAGACGAGACCGATCATCGCCGCCGGCACCTCCAGCCGGGTCCAGCGCTCCCAGCGCGACAGGCGGTAGAGCCGGGCTGCCTCGAGCAGGTCCGTCGGGATGGTGCGCAGGGACTGGTAGAACGAGAACGTCATGTTCCAGACCTGCGACGTGAAGATCGCGAAGACCGACGCGGCCTCGAGGCCGAGCAGGCTCCCTGGAAAGAGGGCGATGAAGCCGGTGATGGTCACCGAGAGGAAGCCAAGCACCGGCACCGACTGGAGGACATCGAGGAGCGGAACCAGCACCCGTTCGGCCCGTCGACTGTGCGCGGCGATGGTACCGTAGACGAGGGTGAATACGACTGAGCACCCCAGCGCCACGAACATCCGGAGCGTGGACCGTGCCGCGTACTCTGGTAGGGCCGCCGGATCGAGGCTGACGGTCGGGGTCGCCGCGGGCGGGGCGAACGGCCCGGCGGCCTCGGCCCCAATCCGCGCGACGAGCGCCACGATCGTGAGCGTTCCCAGGATGACGGCGAGGTCCGCCCAGCCGAACGGCAGGCGGCGCAGTGCCTCGCGCGAAGGGAAGGTGGTCCTCAGCTGCATCGGCAGGCTCCTCATTCGGCCAGCAGCGTGAGCTTGGGGTCAAGGTTCCATACTACCGAATAGTATGTCAACCCGGGGATCTGCATGACCCACACCACTTCAGCTACACGCCAGGCAAGGGGGTCGTAGCAGGGCTGGGCGGGAGCGTTGCATCGCGGTGAACGAGGTCCTGCTGCGGGCGAGTTGGAACGGACGAGGTGGTGGCGGAGCTCCTGCTCGACGCGAAGCGTCGACGACGATTTTGCGACAGGCCCGCCCCTGGAGCCTGTCGCATTCGCGCCTCCGCGGCCGGCGGTTACGGAAACGGCCGCGGCCGCGGCTCCGGCCACGGCCAGGGATCCACTCCACCGTGTCCCGCCACGCCGCGAATCGCCGCCTTCCGCACCTCGGGATCCTTCGACTCGAGCAGCTCCGTGAGCCGCTCGCTTCGCTCGCCGGAGTGGATCAGCGCCCGCACCTGCGCCTTCCGCGCGTCGGCGTCGGTCTCCTTCTCGAGCGCCGCCCGGAGCGCCGGGATCGCGGCGCCATCGCCGATCTCCGACAGCGCCCACGCCGCGCGGGTCCGCACGTCGGTGTCGGCGTCGCTCACCGCGGCGATCAATCCCTTGGGCGCCGAGCTCAGCTCCATCTGACCCAGCGCCCACGCCGTCGTTCCCCGGACGTCGGCGTTCTTTTCCGTTGCGAGGAGCTCCCCGAGCGCGCCCGCGGCCGACGCGTCCTCGTGCTCGCCCAGCGCCCACACCGCGGTCTCGCGCACGCTGTCGTCCTGATCGCCTTTGGCCGCGGCGAGCAGCGCGTCGTTGCCGCGCTTGGTGTCCATCTCCCCCAGCGCCCAGGCGCACATCTCGCGCACGTCTCCGTCCTTGTCGCTCCGAAGTGACGCGGCCAGCGCGTCGGCCGCATCGGTGGCCTCGAGCTGCCCCAGCGCCCACGCGGCGGTGCGCCGCACCTCGGCGACCGGATCGTTCTTGAGGATGCGGAGCAGGGCGGGGACCGCGCTCGCCGAATCGAGGTGACCCAGCGCCCCGGCCGCCGCCTCGCGCACCAGCGGCGAGCGATCCCCCAGCGCGCCGATCACCGGCCGGAGCGCGCGCCCGTCCTCCATCCGCCCCAGCGCCCAGATGGCGTTGGCGCGGGTGCCGGTCGACGGATCGCCCACCGCGCGAATCAGCGCGTCCACCGCGCGGGCAGGCTGGGCCAGGCCCAGGCCGAGCGCCGCGACGCTCCGCATGCCGGAGTCGGGCGACGCGAGCCGCTCGAGCAGCCCGGGCCCCACCTCGTCGCCCCCCCGCGTGCCGAGCAGCCGGACGGCCAGCTCCTGCACGCAGGCATCCTTCTGCGACAGGCTCTCGAGCAGGAACCGCACGTCGTCGGCCGACATGTCGTAGCGCCGGTGCCCGCGAGAGTGCCGCGGCAGGCGATGGTCGCCTGCCGGTGCCCGCGAGAGTGCCGCGGCAGGCGATGGTCGCC
>DATEJD010000217.1:0-10732 GCA_035278325.1 Gemmatimonadales bacterium
ATACCGGCACACCCACTGGCCCTGCCGCCGCTCACGGGGCACGGTCAGCTCGAGTATCACGGCCTGGCCGCCGGGCAGGAGCGAGAGCCGGCGCATGACCAGCCACTCGGGGTCGGACATCAGAACGAGGCCGTCTCCCATGCCGTCAGCTCGAAGAAGTCGCACGTGGTCGCGGCGGCGACCGCGTCGTCGAACTCGGCGCAGGTGTAGAGAATGACGGAGGCGAACCGGCGGGCCGACCAGACACAGACGTAGATGCCCGAGTCGATCAGCGGCACGAACGCATCATAGCCCTCATTGGCCGCCTTGCCCTGCCCGCTGGTGGCATGCACGATCGGGTCGCCATAGGTGCGGAGGCCCAGCCGCGAGGTGATGAGGGTGAAGTAGGCGCGAATGGCGTCCGCGTCGAGCACCGTCCGCGCGAAGTAGCCCTCGATGAGCAGCCGCTTGCGGAAGATCTCCGGCGCGATCCGTCCCATCGTCACCCCTCCGATTTCAACGAAACGCTTCGCGGATCCCGCTGAACACGAACTGTACCGCCACCGCGGCCAGGATGAGCCCCATGATCCGGGTGACGACGCGAATGCCGGTCTTGCCCAGGCGGCCCAGCAGCGGCTCGCCCAGGCGAAGCGAGAGATACGAAATGAAACCGGTAATGACGATCGAGGCATAGACCACGGCGGTCTGCGTCACCCCGCGCGCCTGGCCCGCGATGACGATCGCCGTGGAGATGGCTCCCGGGCCAGCCAGCATCGGAATGGCGAGCGGGGTGAGCGCCACGTCTTCCTTGATCTGCCCCTCGTACACCTCGTCCCGGCCCTCCTGGGTGCGGCGCTCGCCGTGCAGCATATCCATCGCGACGAACCACAGGATGAGACCGCCGGCCGTCCGGAACGCCGGCAGGGTGATGCCGAACGCCTGAAACAGCATGGTGCCCGTCGCCCCGAACACGACCAGGAGCACGGTCATCGCGAGGCAGGCGCGGCGGGCCGTGCGACGGCGCTCCGCCGGGGTCTCCTGCTGGGTGATAACGAGGTAGGTGGGAATGGCCGCGACGGGGTCCACGATGAAGAGGATGGACGTAAAGGTGACCAGCGCGAAGCGGCCGAGATCATCCATCGCGGGACTCACCCGCGAGCCGGGCCGTCTCCGCATCGAGGCGGGCGCGGAGGGCCTCGAGCAGCGGATCGCCCGCGGTATAGCGGCGCCCGTACGCGAGGTTGAACGCGTAATCGAAGTCGGCGGGGTTCTTGCCCTGGGTGTGCTGCAGGATGGTCTCGAGCTTGTCCAGGCCCTTGGCCACGCGCGCCTCGGGTGTGGCGGCGGCCTCGTACTCGTCCCACAGCGCGACGATGTCGTCGCGGAGCGCGGCCGGGAGCGGCGCGGTGAGGCGGAGCAGATCGGCCCGCTCCTGGCCGGCCTTGGGCGCCACGGCCTGCTGCTCCGGGGCGGGAACGTCACCGCTCAGCGCCTCACCCAGGTCGTGCACCAGACAGATGCGGAGCAGCCGGGCGAGATCCAGGTCCGGGCTGCCGCCGTAGAGCAGCATCGCCATGAGGCAGAGGCGCCAGGTGTGCTCGGCGACGCTCTCGCGCTGGCCTTCCGAGGTCCAGCCGCTCCGCGTGACGGTCTTGAGTCGCTCTGCCTCGCGAAGAAAGGCCAGCACGCCGTCGAGCTCGTTCGCGGATACGGTCATGCCGGGGATAGTGGCGCGCCCCGGCGGCCCGCGCCAGTCCCGCTCAGCGGCTCGCGTTGCTGAGCACCCTACCGCGCCAGCTGTCGCGCGGGCGGGTGACGCGCACCCGCGGCCAGCTGAGCCCGCGCGCGGGGCTCGCCACCAGCATCGCGAACGTGATCGCGTCGGGGCTCGCCGTCTCGATGCCCGCCACGCCCAGCGCGATGCAGGCGACCCGCGCCTTCCGCCACTGGGGCGAATCCCGGCGACCGCTGCACTGTCCCCAGGACCCCAGCACGGTGCGCCGCCCGGGGAACCGGACCAGGCTCAACGCATAGTCCGTGAGCTTGGCGGCTTCGTCGCGGCTGTCGGGCACGAAGAAGGCTGGTGGCTGGGCCGGCAGCGACACGACCCGCGGCTCTACGACCAGCGTGTCGCAGGGCGCCTCGACGCTGCACAGGGAACCCCACCCGGTGGGATCGTGGTCCCACGGCGCCGCCGCGACCGCCGCGACCGCCGCCTCGCCGATGGCCGCCGCGGTCGGGCGCGTTCGGACCGGCTGAGAGACGTGGGTGGACTTGGGCGGGGGTGCCTGACAGCCGGCGATTACGAGGAGCAGCATGAGGGCGAGCCCGCGACGGTGAGACATGAGCCGACTCCGGCGTAGATGAGCAACCATGACTCGCAGGCCAGGGACGTCGTTCATCGTGCGCGGCGTCGCGCCATCGCGAACCGACGGAGCGCGCGGAATTCGCGGGCCAGGTCGGCGCGCTGATGATTGGCGTTGAGGCCACTCGGGTTGGGCAGCACCCAGAGCGCGGCGCGCTCGAGCGTCTCCGCCTGCAGGCCGGTCCGGGCCCGCGGCCGCTCGAAGCCGGTTCGGAATGCCCCGATCCCCAGTACCGCGACGCATCGCGGACGGTAGCGCCGGACCTTGGCTCCGAGCCGGCGCCGACCGCGCCGGAGCTCGTCGGGCGAGAGCTCGTCCGCGGCCGCCGTGGCCCGGGCGACGAGATTGGTGATGCCGAGTCCGCGCGGCAGCAGGCGCCGCTCCTCCCAGGGCCGGAGCACCGTGTCGGTGAAGCCGGCATCATGGAGCGCCGGCCAGAACCGGTTCCCGGGTCGGGCGAAGTGGTGGCCGGTGGCGGCGGAGTAGAGGCCGGGGTTGATGCCGACGAACAGGACGTCGAGCCTCGCGGCGATGAGGTCCGGCACGCGGCGGCCGGCTGCCGCCTCGAGCTCGGCCGGTGTGGGTCGCGGCGGGCGACCCTGGTCCGATCGGGCGGCGCTCAGCCGGCCTGCTGACCTCGGGCGCGCACGGCCAGCGCGTCCGCGTATCGGCACGATCCCTGGCAGACCGGCAACCGCCGCGGCAGGTAGACCACCGGCATCACGTCACGCCCTCCACGAACCGCACGTCCCGCTCGACGGCGCCTTCGAGCAGACGCCGCGCCGCCTGGTAGGCCGCGCTCTCGTAGGTCGCGATGGCCTGAGCCAGCGAATCGAACTCGATGATCACCGCGCGCTCGTTCAGGCCGGCCTCATAGGCGCGCGCCGTTGCCCCCCGCGCGAGGATCCGGCCGCCGCCAGCCTGGATGGCCGGGACCGCGAGCCGACCATACTCGGCCAGCGCCGTCGGATTGCTGATCGACCGATAGAAGTTGACCCAGTATCCCTTCGGCATGGGTGCTCCGGATCGGCGGCCGCTCAGGAGTCGCGGCGCGCCGAGGCGTGATGATCCTGGCGCTGGAACGCGAGGAAATCGTGAATGGCCTGGACAGCCACGCTGTCGCCGCTGCGTATCCGCACGGCCCCGCCCCATGGCAGCGACTCGACGGTGTAGCTGATCGCGGCCCGCCGTTGGGCCATGATGCGAGTCCCCGGCACCTCGCGATCGTGCACGATGCCCGGCAGGCGGAAGTCGCCGGCGGCAAACTGGCGGGCGATCAGCTGCATGTGCCGGCGGATCTGCGCCACGCCCGCGCTGTCGTCCACGCCGCGCTGGAGCTCGATGCGGCCGCCGTCGGATAAGGGCTCGAAGACGTGCCGCGAGGTGTACTGGTTGACGCCCATCACGACGGCGCCGCGCCGCTGCACGCCGGCGAACCCCGAGTCGCGGGTCGCGGCAGCGGACCCGCGGCCGGTGTCGTGCCCCAGACAGGCGCTCGTCGCCAGCGCGACGACCGCGACGACGAGCGGTGGCGGGATTCGCACGTCCTACTCCTTGAGGTCGCTGAGTCGGAAGGTGAACATCACCGGCGGATCGGCCATGTCGACACCGCCCGCGGACTCGTACAGTCGCACGGCCGGGCCGTTGGCGTGACTGGTGAGCACCCAGGCCTCG
The DNA here is from genome assembly GCA_035278325.1 of Gemmatimonadales bacterium. Classification (GTDB taxonomy): domain Bacteria; phylum Gemmatimonadota; class Gemmatimonadetes; order Gemmatimonadales; family GWC2-71-9; genus CAVVWJ01. The sequence goes on from DATEJD010000217.1 coordinate 4,020, forward strand.
CGGCAGCCCAGCTCCCTTCCCCGCGCGAACAGGCCCTGGAGCAGCCGCTTGCCGAGGCCCTGACGCTGATGCGAAGGCGCGACGCCCACCTCGTTGACCCAGAGCTCCGCCGGCTTATCCGGGTGCACGTAGTGAACGCCCGACGCGAAGCCCACCACCGATCCGTTCTCGATGGCGACGACCAGATGGTGCCGGGGATCGTGTAGGAACTCGGCGGCCAGGCCCGGGTCGACATCGTGGTCGAATACTCCTGGCGCCACCTGACGCAGCACCCGCTCATCATCGGGTCCGAGATGGCGAATCTCGATGGTCACTCGCGGCTCCCGTGACGGAATGGCTCGATCGAACGACACACTGGAACGAATCGCAGGCCCGAGCACCGACGTCAAGCCAGGGCTCGCGCTTGCGGAGGTCAGGGGAGCGGTCCCAGGCGCTTCCGATAGGCATGCTGGGTCTTGACCCGGGCGTATCCCAGATGCTCGTAGAACGGATGCGATTCCTCGCGGGTGACGTTGCTCCGTACCGCGATCTGCTCGAGCCCTCGGCCGCGGGCCCACTCTTCCACCGCCGCGACCAGCCGGCGTCCAATGCCGCGGCCCCGCTCGCGCGCGTCCACCACGAGGCCGAGCAGCTCGCACCGCCGGGCCGACTCGAGAAAATGTTGCTCGGAGCCGTGCACCCACCCGATCACCTGGCCGGGCGCCCGTTCGGCCACGAGCACGATCTCCCCGTCGCGGGCCAATAGATCGGCGAGCCGACCGGCCAGCTCCGACGCGGCAACGGGATAGCCGAGCTCGGCGCTGAGCGCGGCCAGCCGGCCCGCATCCGCCTGGGCGGCGGGCCGTATCACAGCCGCGCCGGCCGGCACCTCAGGCCTGGGGGGTGGGACGGGACCCTCGGACGCGGCCCTTCAGGGTCCGACCCTTCCAGTTCCACCACTTGAGCAGCTGCGGGCGCGGGCGCGCCGTGCGCGCGGCGTAGGCCGCGCAGCGGAACGAGTACAGCACGCAGGGATCCTGGCGCTGCCCGCGCAGCTGGCTGAGCTGCGCGTAGAGGCGCTCGGGATCCCGGCGCTTGAGATCGGCCACCCGGCGCACGCCGAGGGCCCGGAGGTCGGCCGCGAGGCTCGGGCCGATCGCGGGCAGGGTTTGAAGCTCGTCCGCTCGCGCCGATGTCATGGACAGGTCCTCATCGGATAGGCAGCTGAATGTGCAGCTGAAATGCTGGGGCTCCGCTCAAAGGTACCGCCCACCACCCGGTGATGGCATCGTGCCGAGTTGCGCCGGCTCGCCTCGCCTTCCAGTGTGCAGCATGCCGTCCGCCGCGCCTCGGGTCCTGCTGGTGATGCCGGAGCAATGGCCGCGTGCCCTGCTCCGGGCGGCGCTCCGGGAGGCCGGATACGACGCGCTTGGCGCGCCCGGGTTGTCTGGTGCGCTCCGGTACCGCGCGGCGGCCCCCGAGCGCGGGCCGGTTCGGCTCGTGGTCATCGACCAGACCGCCCTGGGCGACCCCAATGCCGGCCGCCAGCTGGCCGCGCTCACGAGCCGCCACGGCGGCCCGGAGCTGGTGCTCCTGGCCAAAGGCGGGCCTGGGGCGCCCCTTCCGCCCGCTGCCCGAGACGTCGGCTGGCGCCGAATCGTTCGACGGCCCGTCAGCATCGCCGAGCTGGTCGATGCCGTGCGGACCGCGCTGCCCCTTCCTCCCGAAGGGGTGCGGCCGCTGGACTGAGCGGCCCCGCCCAGGACTCCGCGGCGCTTACGAGGTGGGCATCAGACGTCCGTCAGGGCGGGAAGCACCTGCCGGAGGCGTGCTCGACCCGCGCCTGGCGCGCCGGGCCGACGAATCGAAAGACGAGACTACAGGTGCTCTGAGGCGTCGTGACGAAGACCTCCGCGGTGTCCGCGTGGCGAATGCCAGCCCAGGCCTTGGCCTCTCGCGACCAGGTCCTGAGGGAATCCGCGTGTCGCCGCGCGACCCCGAGGGCCCACGTGACCGAGCCGGCGCCCGCCGATTGATGAACCAGCGCGACCGAGTCGCGCTCGAGCGCGCTCCGGAGATAGCGTCGGGCCGGAGCGGAATACGCCGTCCAGGGCGACCGCACGGAATACGGTTGAAGCACGAGCACCAGTGTGGCCATCAAGGCCGCCGCCATCGCAGTCAGATAGATCGGGATCCTGCCGTTCACGGCTCGCCTCCCGTGGCGCGGTCAGCCAACGCCGCGCCCGATCCCCGCGTCATCCGCCCCGTTTGAAATATTGAACTTCCCGCTCGTGCTTCTCCGCGGCGGCCCGCGTCTTGAAGGTCCCGAGATTGCGCCGTTTACCGGTCTTGGGATCTTTCTTCCTGGAGTAGAGGCGGTATCCGCCTGAGGCCAGTTTCCGAATCATCTTCCGAGTCCCTCCTGTAGCCCACGGCGTCGGCCTTGTGCCGGCCCGGCTAGTCTCCGGTCGGCACGATCGCCGCGGTTTCCACCATCAGAATGACCGTCCGCTCGGGCGCGCGGGGCCGGTGCATCATGCCCTTCGGTACCACGACGCCCTGGCCCGGCCCAAGCTCCACCATCCGGTCCGGCAAGTCTATCAGAAACCGCCCCTCCACCACGTAAAAGAACTCGTCGTCATCGTCGTGCTTGTGCCAGTGGTATTCGCCCTGGACCACACCGAGCCGCACCACCGATTCGTTCACCCGGCAGAGCGTCTGGTTATACCACGGGTGGGTGCAGGCGCGCACCAGGGCGGGCACGTCGATGCGCTCGAGCGGCGCAAACCGGATATCGAGGTGGGTCTCGTAGGGATAGCTCGGGGCACTGCCGGCATCGTTGGACACACTCGCTCCGATCTCACTCAACGGTTACGCGGCCCGGGTCGTGGGGCCGGATGGACGGGCGCCGCCGTCCAGGCGGACCAGGCGCACGCCAGCGGCGTCGACCAGCAGGTTCAGGTACGAGATGAAACAGCAGGAAGGCGTGGCGGAGGTGGCGCAGCTCGGGCATGGCGATGGTCCGTGGGCGTCTGCTGCACGTTAGCCCCTGGCAGGCACTCCGGCTAGTGCGCCGCGCCCACTCCGACCCGTCGCCGCACGGCCGGCAGGTCCTGCACCGGACGGACCTCGATACAGCCGGTGCGGGCCCACGGAAACTCCGCGGCGATCCGCATCGCCTCGTCCATGTCCCGCGCTTCGATCAGGTTGAAGCCGCCCAGGACCTCTTTGGCTTCACTGAACGGGCCATCGGTGGTGGTAAGGCGTCCGTTCCGGATCCGGACCGATCTCGCGGTGTGGGCCGCGTCCAGCATCTGAGACTCGATCAGCCGCCCATCCCGTTGCAGCTCGTCCGTGTGGTCGAAACAGGTGCGCAGCATGTCGTCCAGCTTGCCGTCGGGCAGCGCGTCGAGCATGGCCGTGTCGGTATACACCAGCAACATGAACTTCATCGAAGGTCCTCGGTCCAGTGGCCGATCAGGAAGGCAGGCCGTCCACCACGACCATGTCGCTGGGCGGGCGGCCCTGCCGGAGCGCTCAAGATACGCAGCCCTCGTGTCAGTCACGAGGGTCACAGCCTCCATTGGACGCACCAGACCATCGCGGTCCCGAGCGCCCTCCCCGCCGCGTGCCCCGACCACCGGCGGACGGGGCGTGCATCACCGCCGAGCCGCCACCCAGGCGTACATTCGGGCGGATGGCCCCTGTCTGGAGGAAACGTGTCGGCCGAGCCGCTTGCGGTATACGTGAACGACCACCTGGCCGGCTCCACGGCCGGCTTGTCGCTGATGGACGACCTGGCGACCAAGGCGGAAGGCACCGCCCTCGCGCCCAAGCTGCGGGCGCTGGCCGCGGAGGTGCGGGAGGATCAGCAGCTGTTGCGCGACACGCTGGATCGACTGGCGGTCGGTGAGCGACGCGTCGCGCAGGCCGCGGCGTGGCTAGGCGAGAAGGTGAGCGAGGGGCGTCTGGCGCTGGCGGCGCGCACGCATCCCGCGCTCGCCCTGCTGGAGAGCCTGGAGTCGATCGCCCTCGGCTTGCAGGGCAAGCTGGCGATCTTCCGGGTCCTCGCCGAGCTCGGCCCGCTCGACCCCCGGCTGGCGGGGCTTCCCTATGCCGCGCGGGCCGACCGCACGGCCGTCCAGCACGGCATGATCGAGGCCGAGCGACGAGCCGCCGCACGAGAGGCGTTCACCACGGTGGCGGCGGGGCCCCCGTGATCGTCCGGGAGTCTGTCTGGATTTGACGGTCAGCCCTCTGGCCTCGCACGCAGATCGCCCAACACTGTCCGCAGCAGCCGGAGCCGGCGCTCACCCGAGGTCTCGCCGGGCCGCGCCTGTCCGATCGTGTCGGGTGGTCCCGGTTCAGAGTTGGGATTGGACAACGAGGCCGAGCGAAGAAGCAGGTCGTAAACAGAGGACATTCCGCAGATCCACGCTGAGGTCGTCGCAGAATGCGCCCTCAGGCCCAGTCGATGCCGTGACCTCGAACACCTTCCGCGCGTTCGTTCTTCGGCGTGAGCCGCCGGTCGCTGGCCACCTCGACCTTGCTCATGAGCTCGTCATGGGTGAACGGCTTGGCCAGGAAGTGGACCTGCGGATCCGCCAGCCCACGCTGCACCAGGATCTCGGCCGGGTAGGCGGACATGTAGAGCAGACGGAGGGAGGGCCACCGAGTCAGGATCCGCCGGCCCAACTCCACTCCGTCGACCTCCGGCATGACGACGTCCAGCATGATCAGATGGACGTAGCAGTGGGCCAGCTCCAGGACCGCCATCGCTTCCTCGGCGCTGGCCGCCTCGAATACGCGGTAGCCATCCTCAGTGAGCACTCGGTAGAGGAGCCGCCGCGCGACGCGCTCGTCGTCCACGACCAGGATCGTTGCGCCGAGTGATGGAAATGGAACGGACACGGGGGCGGCCTCGGAACCGGGGAAGTTCGGGTGCGTGAAGGATGCTACGGAAAGTAGGGCGAGCGGGTGGCGCGGCGTGTGATGGGGGTCACGGATGCCCGGGGTGGGATTCGAACCCACACGGCCCAAGGGCCAAAGGATTTTAAGTCCCAAGCGTCTACCAGTTTCGCCACCCGGGCGGACGGCATGAGGAATCTAGCCCGCGACTGGCAAAGGCGCTGGCAGCCTGCCAACTTGCGGGGTCTCGCGACCGACATCGGGTACGGAGTGGACGACTTCTCTCGGGAGGGATAGTGGAGGTTTGTGTGCGGCGCCTGGCGGTCTTGGCCGGTCTTCTCGTGCCGTCGGGGCTCCACGCCCAGCTCCCCGCGGTCGGTGTGCCGCGCGGGGTGGTGCGCGTGGAGCTCGACGGCTCCATGGAGATCTGGGACCACCGCTGGCTCGATGGCGTCCGCCAGCCGCTCGCGGCTGACCTCACCAGCCCTGCCCTGGGCAGCGATCTCATCCCGACGCTGGCCGCGGCCGACGCCCTCATCGGCAGCATGATTGGCGTCTCCGGTTACCGGCTCAACCTCGGCGCGCTCACCAGCGACGCACAGCAGGAGGATACCCGAGGCTACCTCGGGCTGGCGCTCGGACTGACCCGGAAGATCACGGTGTTCGGGCGGATGCCGCTGGTGGAGGTCCGGACCGAGATCAGCTACGCCCTGGCGCCAACTGCGGGAGCGGACGCCGGCGCCAACCCCGGCGCCGCGACGCAGCAGACGTTCTTCCAGCAGTTCGACGCCTCGCTCGCGAGCCTGGAGGCCCGTATCAGCGGTGGCGACTTCGACAGCAATCCCACCCTCAAGGCGCAGGCACAGAGCACCCTCGCCAGCGGCACCACGCTCCGCGACGGCCTCTTCGGGCTGCTGGGGGACCCCAATACGGCGTCGCCATTCGTTCCGATCGCGACCAGCGCGGCAGGGCAAGCCCTCACGACGCGCGTCACCACGCTCCAGACGGCGCTCGCCAACGATTTCGGCGTGGCGGGCTTCACGGCCACGCCGAGCCTCCCCGATGCCCTGACGACCACCGAGCAGTTCGTGAACGAGCTGAGCGACCCGTCCGGGCCGTTCGCGCTCCGGCCCGGCGGCAGCAAGCTCACCTTCCGCGGCGATGCCGAGGCCGGGCTCGCGCTGACGCTGGTGGACCGCTGGGACCGCCCGGGGCATCAGGGAGGGTTTCGTACGGCAGTCGAGGGACTGGTTCGCTTCCCGACCGGCCGCCTGGCCCGGACGGACCGCGTGCTCGCCCTTGGCACCGGGGACGGCCAGACGGACATCGAGGGACGAATCACCACCGACCTCGGCGCGGGCCGGTGGGGGCTTCGGGCCGAAGGAGCGTACAACCGGCAGCTCGCCGCCGACTACGTCCTCCGCGTGGCGCCGCCCACCCAGCCGCTCGCCGGCATCGACCGGCTGAGCGCGGTGCGCCGAGATCCGGGCGACATCGTGAGCATAGCCGTGCAGCCGTTCTTCCGGCTGGCACCCAGCTTCGCGCTGCAGGGGCTCGCGACCTATTGGTCGCGCGGGGCCGACGAGGTCAGCTATCTCACGGTGGGCGATGAGATCCCGGGCGTCGACGCGTCGGTGCTGGCCGAAGACAGCAAGGCAACCGCCATGACGCTCGGCTTCGGGGTGACCTACAGCAGCCTGGGACGGCTTCGGCCCGGCGGCCGTGGCCTGCCGGTCGATGCCAGCTGGAGCTACGAGCGCGTGGTGCGGACGACGGGGGGCATCGTGCCGGACCGCCACGCGATGACGGCGAGGTTGAGGCTGTAT
>DATEJD010000218.1:0-6890 GCA_035278325.1 Gemmatimonadales bacterium
GCATGCCCGAACGCATGCCCCCTTCGCTTCGCTCAGGGTGACTCGGGCTCAGGGTGACTCGCTTCCTGCCCGCCGCTAGATTGCCTGAACACCCCCGGCGCGAGCCTTTCGCGCCGGTGCATGCATAGGAGGACATCACCATGAAGTCACGGAAGCCCAGCATCGACGATCTCGACGATACCGACGATCAGGACGGCGTGCTGGAAGACGAGAAGCGTGAGGACAACGATCTGAAGTTGCGGTCCCGAAAGCCGGACGAGGTCGACCTCGGCGGCGCTACGGAACCCGAGGATGAGGATGAATCAGCGGGGAGCTGACCCGACGTGCTGATCGATGTGCACGCCCACTTCTTCCACGACCGGACCCCGCGCGCCGACTGGCGCGAGCGCAACGCCAGCCGGCTCCGGGCCGGAGAGCGCGTAGGGATCACCGTCCACGTCGCCTCGATCCTGGGCAGCTGGGGCGCCACGTCGCCCACCTACTTTCCATCGCTGCCCGACCTCCGCTATGCCAATGACTGGCTGCTTTCCCTGCAGCGACAGCATCACGAGCGGATCCGCGGTTACGTCGCCGTCAACCCCAACTACACTGCCGAGTCGCTCGCCGAGATCCGGCGCTGCCTCGACGCGGGAATGATCGGCATCAAGCTCGCCGCGAGCCGGCGGGCTAACGATCCGCTGCTCGACCCGATATGCCAGCTGGCCGCCGAGCGCGGCGTCCCCATTCTCCACCACATCTGGCAGCACCGCCGGCGGGACTGGCCGGGGCAGGAGGCATCCGATGCCCGCGAGCTGGGCGAGCTGGCCGCGCGCCATCCGCGGGTGCCGTTCCTGCTGGCCCACATCGGCGGCGGCGGCGACTGGCTGCACTCGCTGCACGACCTCCGCTCACTCGCCAACATCTACGTCGATCTCTCGGGCAGCGGCGTCGATGGCGGCATGCTCGAGGCGTGCATCGATGCCGTGGGCGTGGGGCGCCTGCTGTGGGGCTGCGACCTCACCATCGAGACCGGCTGGGCCAAGCTCCGCTACCTGGAGCACCTGCTGCAGCTTCCCGAGCTCGAGCGGGTTCGCTGGCGCAACGCGGCGGCGATCTTTCCCGCCGGCGCCTTTCCTTCCGATTGACCACCGCAAGCTGATGCGCATCGACGTTAACGCCTTCCTTGGCTCCTACCCGTTCCGGCGGGTGCCGGGCACGTCGCCCGAGGCGGTGCTGGCCGCGATGGACCGGGTCGGCATCGACGAAGCATGGGTGACGCACCTGCCCGGTGTGTTCTGGCGGGACCCTACCGAGGGCAATGCCTGGCTGCTCGATACCGCGCGGAAGCAGCGCCGGTTTCGTCCCGTCCCGGCCGTTCATCCTGGCCTCGCCGACTGGCGAGACGCACTCCGCGCCGCTGCCGACGCCGGTGCCCCCGCGGTCCGCGCCGACCCGAGCTTCTACGGCATCGATCCGGGCGGCGGCGCGATGCGGGCCCTCGCGGCCGCGTGTGGAGAGGCGGGGATCGCGCTGTCGCTCGCGGTGCGGCTGGAGGACGGGCGCCAGCGGCACCCCAACGATCACGCGCCCGAGCTTCCGGCCGCGGCCGTGCGGGCCCTGATCCGGAGCGATGCCCGGGTCCGCCTGCTGGTCACCCACGCCGACCGGCCGTTCGTCGAGGAGGTGCATTTCGGCTCCACGCCGGACGAGGCGGCGCGTATCTGGTGGGACATCTGCTGGATCTGGGGCCCGCCCGAGGATCACCTGCAGACCCTGCTCGCCACCATCGGTCCCGCGCGGTTCGTGCTCGGCACCGGCCAGCCGCTCCGGCTTCCGGAGAACGCCGGCGCCAAGCTCGATCTCCTCGACCTGGCGCCCGGCGAGCGCGCGGCCATCGAGAGCGGCAACGCTCGCGCGCTCGCCGGGCGATGACCTTCGCTCCTCGGCATGGTGACGCCATGAGCACGCTCCGCGAGCGACTCGACTGGGGCCTGGTCCCGGCGGTGCCGGTGCCGTTTCGCGGCGACGTGATGGATGAGGCGGCCCAACGCGCCTACGCCCAGTGGATGACAGGCCAGCCGATCGCGGGCGTGGCCGTGTGGGCCCACACCGGCCGCGGCCCCCATCTCAGCGCGGAGCAGCGCGGCCTCGTGCTCGAGACGTGGCGCGAGGCCCTGACCGACCGCGTGATCGTCGCCGGCGCGCGCGACATCACCATGGCCATCGAGGCCCGCCGCGGCCGCGCCGACGCGCTGCTGGCCTTTCCCCAGCGCGACGACCCCGTGAAGTACCACGAGCGCCTGGGCCGCGAGCTGCCGGTCATCGCCTTCTGGCTGTACCAGGCCGCCGGCGGCGTGGCCTACGACGACGCGACCCTGCACGCCATTCTCGAGCTTCCCGCCGTGATCGGCATCAAGGTCGCCACGCTCGACTCGGTGATGACCTTTCAGCGGCTCGCCGGCATCCTGCGCGCCCACCCTGACAAGCTGCTCATCACCGGCGAGGACCGGTTTCTCGGGTACTCCATCATGCTCGGCGCGCGCGCGGCGCTGGTCGGCATGGGCGCGGCGCTCCCCGATCTTCAGGCCGGACTGCTGCGATCATACGCCGCGCGCGACTGGCCGGCGTTTCATGCCAGGTCCGCCGCCTGCGACCGGCTCGCGGAGGCCACCTTCATCCCGCCGATGGAGGGCTACGTCCGCCGGATGCTCTGGGCCGCCGCGGCCGACGGTGCCATACCACATGAGGCCTGTGACGACCCGTGGGGTCCACCGCTGCCGGCCGGCGAGCGCGACGTGGTAGCGCAGGTGGTGCGCGATGCGCGAGCGGCTGGCGGCTGACTTCGAGCGGTTCGGCCGCGGGATGCCACGCGACCCCGCCGGGCATGTGCGGGAGGCGTACGGCATCGATCTCACCGCGCGCTACCTGGGCTTCGAGCTGCCGCACCCCATCGGCAAGGGCTCGGGCCAGCTCTCGCTCAACGCCGACCAGCTCGCCACCGACCGCGAGGCCGGCCTGGCGTTCGTGATCCTCAAGACGGTGATCGCGGAGGACGAGGCCGGCGCGCGCTCGATGGGCGCCTGGGCCATTCACGAGACACGGATGAAGGTCGAGCACCGAGCCGCGTGCGATGGGCGAACGGGGTGGACCGTCACGTGGAAGGGCAGGGGCTGGGACCGTCCGTTCGAGGAGTATCTGGCGCTGGTCCGCGCCGCCGGCGACCTCTCCCGCGACGGCACGCTCCTGGCCGTGCCGTCGGTCAAGTACCACCTGCCGCACCTGGGTGAGCCGTTCCGCTCGGCGGAGTACCGCTACACCACCGGCCGCATCGTCGAGGCCTGGGGCGCGGGCGACCTGCCGCTCGAGAAGGACTTCTCTCCCACGCTCGCTGGCGACGCACTGGCCGACGAGCGCGAGCGAATCCTCCGCTGGCTGCGCGAGGTGCCGGGCGAGATCCGGCGGGCCGCGGCCGGTGCTCCGCTCCGGCTCGCGATCAAGCTCATGAATGCCCGATTCGACGAAGCATTCCAGCAGGAGATGCTCGCCGCGGTGCGTGGGGCCGACGCGCTGATCTGCTTCAACCGCTTGTGGGACGCCGAGGCCCGCGTGGCGTACGGCGGCTGGGATCTGAGCGAGCGGAACCTGGGCGTGCTGCGCTCGGCGCGGGCGGGAGGCCTGCGGCTGCCGCCGCTGGTGGGTACCGGCAATGTGTGCTCGGGCCGCCTGGTGCTCGACTATGCGCGGGCCGGCTGCGAAAGCGTCGAGCTGCACACGTTCTTCCAGCTGCCGCTGGCGGAATATCCGGCCGGCGAAGGGTCCCGCACCCAGCGGGCGCTCCATGCGCTGTTCTTCCACCCCGAGGATGGAATGGTCGCCGGAATGCTGGAGCTCGAGCGGAGTGGCGTGATCCACCGGCGGGGCGGGGAGCTGAGGTTTCTGGATCTGTGTACGTCGGAGTCACCCTGAACGCGAGTCACCCTGCACGGGTCGCCCTGAACGCAGTGAAGGGGCCATGAGCCGACGTATGCCCCTTCGCTTCGCTCAGGGTGACTTGCGACCCGCCCCATGCGCCTGACCTCGATCGACCTCCTCGAGCTGGCCCTGCCGCTCGCCGAGCCGTTCATCATCTCGGGTGGCACGATGACCGTGCGCCGATCGCTGGTCGTGATCCTTCACGACGACGCCGGCCACCTGGGCTACGGCGAGTCGCCGCCCTTCGAGCTGCCCTTCTACTCCGAAGAGACGCTCGGCTCGGCCAGGCTCCTCCTCCAGCAGGTGCTCATCCCGCGACTGGCGGGCCGCGAGATCGAGGGCCCCGAGGCGGTCGACGCGTTGCTGCGGCAGGGCGTGCGCGGCAATCCGTTCGCCCGCGCCGCCCTCGAGACCGCGGCGTGGGACCTCGAGGCTCATCGTCGGGGCACTGGCATCGCGGCGCTGCTCGCCGAGCGGCTCGGGGTGACTCCCGCGGCGCGCATTGCGTGCGGCGTCGCGTTTGGGATCCCACCCGACCGCTCGACCGCGACGCTCCAGCGCTGGATCGAGGACGCGCTGGCGCACGGCTATCGACGGGTCAAGATCAAGGTCGCGCCCGGGTGGGACGCAGAGCCGGTGGCGGCCGCACGACGCGCACTCGAGGGCACCGATCTTCCGCTCACGGTCGACGCCAACGGCGGCTATGCCTGGCCCGAGCATGAGGCCGCGCTCCGCCAGCTCGATGAGGCCGGCCTGCTCTACATCGAGCAGCCGCTGGCGCCCGAGGAGCTGCTCGGCCACGTGCGGCTGTCGCAGACGCTTCGAACGCCGGTCTGCGTGGATGAGACCCTGCATGGCGAGAGCAGCGCCTGCCAGCTCGTCGAGCTCGACGGGCCGCGCGTCTGGAACGTGAAGGTGCATCGGATGGGCGGACTGACCGAAGTCTGCCGGGTCGTGCGGCTCGGGCGCGAGCACGGCGTCCGCCTCTGGGCGGGCACCATGCCGGAATCCGGGCTGGGCTCGCAGGCGGCGCTGGGCACGGCGGCGCTTCCCGGGTTCGTCTATCCGAGCGATCTCGAGCCGAGCACGCGCTGGTTCGGGCCGGCGGCGGACGTGATCGAGCTCCGGATGGCACCGGATGGGACCATGGAGGTGCCGGCCACCTCCATCGCGGATCGCCTGGATCAGGAAGTGTTCCGCCAGGCGACCCGGCGGTTAGATTGATCCTCATCCCGAGCGCAGCGAGGGACATCGCGAAGTTCATCGAACCTCGGGCAAGGTTCATCGCTGCGCTCGGAATGAGGGCGACAACCGCGTTGCCAGGCAGGTACCCATGGTCGAATACGCGCTCATTCTCGCCAATGTCGCCGGCACGACCTTCCGCACGGTCGGGATGAACGTCGAATCGTGGGCCTCGGGGATCCAATGGGGCGCGCTGACCTATGCCCTGGTGGCCCTGATCGCGCTCAAGGTCGCGCTGTGGGCATTCCGCCCGCGCGACCACTAGGGGACCGGTGTCCGGGCTGACGGTCCACCTCATCCCGCACACCCACTGGGACCGAGAGTGGTACCTGCCGCGAGCGGCTTTCGTGGCCCGCCTGGTTCCCGCCCTCGACGACCTGCTCGACCGCCTCGACGCCTCGCCCGAGTTCCGCAGCTTCTTCCTCGATGGTCAGACCGTGCTGCTGGAGGACTATCTCCGGGTCCGCCCCGACCAGCGCGCGCGGGTGAGCGCGCTGGTCCGCACCGGGCGGCTGCAGGTGGGCCCGTGGTACGTCCTGGCCGACGAGCTCATCCCCTCCGCTGAATCGCTGATCCGGAACCTCCTGCTCGGCCGGTCCGACACCGAGGCGCTCGGTGGGCGCACCGGCGTGCTGTATTCCCCGGACGCGTTCGGGCATCCGGCCGCGTGGCCCGCGCTGGCGGCGGAGTTCGGCATGAGCCACGGCGTGCTGTGGCGCGGCCTGGGTGGCGAGCCGGGCCAGGAGGGCGACCTGTTCCGCTGGTACGCGCCCGACGGCCGCTCGATCCTGCTCCATCATCTGCCGCCCGACGGCTACGAAGCGGGCTCGGGCCTGGTGGAGGACCCCCAGCGCCTGCGCCAGGCGTGGGCCGGTCTCAAGCCGGTGCTGGTGCGCCGCGCCGCGACCTCGCATCTGGCCGTCACCGTGGGAGCCGACCACCATGCCGCGCCGGCTGCGATCGGGCGGGTGCGCGACCTGCTCGCTGCGCTCGAGCCCAATGCCGAAGTGCGGGTCTCCCGGTTCGACGAGTACTTCCGTGCGGCCGAGGGGCAGGCCAACGGCGTGCCGACCCTGCGAGGAGAGCTGCGGTGGAGCTACGGCTACACCTGGACCCTGCAGGGCGTGCAGGCGACCCGCGCGCCGCTCAAGCGCCGCCACGCCGAGGCCGAGCTGCTGCTCGAGCGAACCGCCGAGCCGCTGGCCGCGCTCGCCTTTGCGGCGGGACACGGCGACCGCCGGCCCCTCCTCCGCGATACCTGGCGCACGCTGGTGCGCTCGCAGTTCCACGATTCGATCGGGGGCTGCACCTCCGACGCGGTTGCCCGTCGCGTGATGGGCCGGCTGGACGACGCCCTCGAGGCCGGGCGCGAGATCGCGCGGTCGAGCCTCGACGCGCTCACTGGCAACGATCCCGACCGGGCCCGCGAGCACCCCGAGGACACCGCGCCGCGCCTCGTGCTGTGGAACCCGGCGGCGCGGGAGCGAAGCGGCGGCGTGGTGGTCGCGGACCTGACCTGGTTCCGCCGCGACGTGCTGGTGGGACCACCTGGCGGCCGCGAGCCGCGCCGCGGCGACGGTGCCCGCGCCATCGCGCTACTGGGCGCCGACGGGCCGATCGCGCTCCAGCCGCTCGGCCGCGCCGTCGCATATGAGCGGCTCGACGCGCCGCGCCACTATCCCGACCAGGATGAAGTG
>DATEJD010000219.1:0-5881 GCA_035278325.1 Gemmatimonadales bacterium
CGCGCGGTAAGCGCGAGGTCGGCCCGCACTGCCGCCGCAAGGGAGCGGGCCGGCCCGGCCACCTCGTCCGAGCCCGAAAGCGACTCGAGCTGCGCCGCTGCCCGCGCCGCCGCCTCGGACTCGCCGAGCCGTACGGCCAGCAGGCCCAAGGCATACAGCCGGGCCGCCGGCACCATGGCAAGGCGGGGATCGCCGGCGACGGCCACCGACCGGTCGGCGGTCGGGTCCCACGCCGAGAGGTCGGCGCTGATGGCCTGGAGCACCGGGCGCGGCACCTGGAGGAAGGGAAGCGCCGCGGTAATGCCTCGCTCCAGCCGCGGCAGGGGCGTGTTGGCCGTTCCCATGGCGCGGAGAAAGGCGCTATCCGCCGCGGTCCACCTTCCCTGGCTGACCAGGTTCTCCGCCAATGCGATGTTGAGCCGCGTCGGCGCCTGGGGGCGTGCCGCACCAATCCGCGCGAACGGCTCGGCGGCGGCCGGCTGCTGCAGCCACTCGCCCACCTGCCACACGGCGTTGAGCACCAGCCCGATGTTGGCACTGTCGCGGGCCTCACGCAGCAGCCGTGCGACCGTGGCGGTGTCGCCCGCGGCCACGGCGAACATGGCGCTGTCGGCGTAGTCCTCCCCCACACGGGCGGCCAGCGACTCGGCCTTCGCGATGTCGTCCTCGCTCACGGCGAGGCGCATCATGGGTCATATGGGGCAGAGGAACTCGGGGTCGAGCCTGACGACTCCGTCGAACACCGGCGCCGATTCCGCGACCGGGCGGCCCCGCAGGGGATTGTAGACGTTGAGCACAGTAGCGAGCTGCCACTGGGCTTCGAGATCGTCAGGATAGTCCTGGAGGATGCCGCGGTAGCCGCTCTCCGCGTCATCGGGCTTGCCGTCGGCGAGCGCGGCGAACGACTGCAGGAGCCGGCGATCGCGCTCACTCAGCCGGTCGGCCAGGCGCACGGCGCGCTCGGTGCTGGGTCGGATCAGCCCGATGCGGCGGGTCCACGCGGCGGCCACCGCTTGACGGTAGTAGGCCAGCGCGAAGGTACTATCGAGCTGCACGGCCTGCTGGAAGCCGGCCAGCGCCGAGTCTCTCACGCCGCGGCGGAGCTGTCCCTCGGCCTCGAGATAGGCCTTGAGCGCGGGCAGCGACTGGGTGGTGGTGGCGGCGGTCTGGAGCAGGCGCGAGCCCACGCCGCGGCCCTGCCGCGCCATGAGATCGGCGGCCAGGCGATCCACCAGCTCGAACAGCTGGGTCGTGTCGCCGCTCGCGCTCGCCTGCGAGACCATCGCGGGCTGCGCCGGCGCGCCGTCGTACAGGCTGGCCTCGATGCGCACCTGGTTGCCGATGGCGCTCACGCTCCCCAGCACGTAGAGACCCGCGCCCAGTCGCCGGGCGAGCCGCCGGCCTTCCTCCAGGTCGGCCACGCCGCCGTCGGCGTGCGCCGCCGCCAGCACGGTGGCGCCGTTCACGCTCCGGATGTCGCCGGCACCGTCGAGGTTCCGGCTCAGCAGGTCCACCATGCCCTGCGCCAGGAAATCGAGGCGTCCGCCGCCGTGGACCGCGAACGGCAGCACCGCGAGGTGGTTGGCCGCCGCGGCCGGGACCGGCTTCGGCCGGAGCACCCACCAGCCGACCGCCGCCGCGGCGAGGGCGCCCACGGCGGCGAGCGCCACACCGAGGCGGGGGCGAGCGCGACTCGGCACGGTCGCGGTCGTGGCGGTCGAGACCGGGGCGGCAGCGACCGGAGCAATCGCGGCCGGGGTCACGGGGACCGTCGCCGCCTGCGTGCTGCCGCTGGTGGTGGTCACCGCCTGATCGAGCGCCTGGGCGAACTGCGCGGCGGTGGCATAGCGGTCGGCCGGCACGACCGCGAGCGCCTTGCCGATCGCGACGTCCACCGCTTCCGGCACCGACGGCCGCCCACTTCGGACCCGGGGGACGGGCTCGGACAGCCGCTTCATCAGGATCGCCTGCATCGTGGGGCCGGTGTACGGCTGCTCGCCCGCCAGCATCTCGTACAGCACGGAGGCCAGGCTGTAGACGTCGGACCGGGCGTCGAGCGCGCGGTCGCCGGTGGCCTGCTCGGGGCTCATGTAGGCCGGCGTGCCCACGCTCATACCGGTCTGGGTAAGCGAGTCGTCGGCACCGACGCCGAGCGCCCGGGCGATGCCGAAGTCGGCGACCAGTGTGTTGCCGTCACTCGTGAGCAGCAGGTTCTCGGGCTTGATGTCGCGGTGCACCACCCCGTGCTCGTGCGCGTAGTGCAGCGCCTGGGCCGCCTGGCGGGTGATGCGGAGCGCGTCGTCGAGCGCGAGCTGCCGCTCGCGCCGGAGCCGGTCCCGCAGGCTCTCGCCTTCGACGAACGGCATGGTGAACCAGAGGTGGCCGGCGGTGGCGCCGGAATCGTGCACGGTGAGGATGTGGGGGTGCTGCAGCCGGGCCGCGAGGCGGATCTCGCGCTGGAACCGCTCGCTGCCGAGCGACTGCGCCAGGTCGGGATGGAGCACCTTGAAGGCAACCGGGCGGTCGTGCTTCACGTCGGTGGCGAGAAAGACGGTCGCCATGCCGCCACGGCCGAGCTCGCGGATCAGCAGATACTGTCCGGTCAGTCCGGCTTCGAGCTGCGCGCGCAGGTCGGACACGTGGGCCTCATGTTAGAGTGCGTTGCAATACCCCCTTGCGAGTCACCCTGAGCGAAGCGAAGGAGCCATACCCTGACGCATGGCGCCTTCGCTGCGCTCAGGGTGACTCGTAAAAGGAGGGTATTGAAACACGCTCCCAGGTTGTATGTGGGGGGAACCCCGGAACATAGTCCGGCCCTGGTGCGGCGGGTAGGTGATTGCCGGAGGTGCGTCACCGAGCGACACTCGCCGATGAGCGCGCCGGCATCACCCGCAGCACGCGCCCGTCTCCCTCGTCGGTCACCACATAGACCAGCCCATCCGGCCCCTGGCGCACGTCGCGAATCCGTGCGTCGAGCCCGTCATTCCGATAGCGCTCCTCCCGCGCGACCCGCCCACCGTCGAGCTGCAGCCGCACCAGCGCGCCTCGGAGCGACCCGATCAGGATGCTCCCTTTCCAGCCCGGGAACGCGTTGCCGGTGTAGAACTCCATGCCCGACGGCGCGATCACGGGATCCCAGAAGTACACCGGCTGCTCCATGCCCGGCTTGGCCATGCCCTCGCCGATCCGGGCCCCCGAATAGTCGATGCCGTAGGTGATCACCGGCCAGCCATAGTTCTTCCCGGCCTCCGGGTGGTTCAGCTCGTCCCCGCCGCGCGCCCCGTGCTCGACGGTCCAGAGCCGGCCCGTCTCGGGCTGGATGGCCGCGGCCTGGACGTTCCGGTGGCCGTACGACCAGATCTCGGGCCGCGCATCGGATCGGCCGACGAAGGGATTGTCGTCGGGAATCGAGCCGTCCGGCTCGATCCGCACGATCTTGCCGAGGAGGTTGGAGAGATTCTGCGCCTGGTCGCGATGCGAGAACCGCTCGCCCTGGGTGATGAACAGGCTGCCGTCGGGCGCGAACACCAGGCGGGACCCGAAATGGTTCCCGCCTCCCACCTTGGGCTCCTGCCGGTAGATGACCCGCACCTCCTCCAACCCGCCGCCGGTGAGCCGGCCGCGCGCCACGGCGGTGCCGGCGCCGCCTTCGCCCTGCTCCGCGTAAGAGAGATAGACCAACCGGTTCTCGGCGAACTGCGGGTCCAGCGCGACGTCCAGCAGGCCGCCCTGCCCCGACGCCTGCACCTTCGGCACGCCGGCGAGCGGCTGGGAGATCCGGCCGTTGGGCATGACGATCCGGAGCCGCCCGGGCCGCTCGGTGACGAGCATGCGGCCGTCCGGCAGAAACTCGAGCGCCCAGGGGTGATCGAGGCCGCGCGCCACCGTCTCGACGCGCACGATGCCCGGGGTGGGCTCGGGGTCGGGCGAGCGCGGGGCCTGCGCGTGGCTGTAGTCGGGGCGTCCACACGCGGCCATCCACAGGGCAGCCGCGAGTGCGGCGCCGAGTCTCACCAGAAGCTCGACGGCACGGGTACCGGGCCGGGCTCGTGATTCAGGCGTCACCTCGCCTCCCCCACCAACCGCCGGAACCCGGGATGCGCGCGGAGCGCATCCCACGCCGGATCCACCCTCAAGACCGGCGGCGAGATCAGCGAGGGAACCGACAGCAGATACTCCAGCTTCTTGACCGCATCGTCCTGCCGCCCCGCGCGGCTCTCGATGAGCGCCTGCGCCGCGAGCACGCTCCCGCCCTTGTAGGCATCGCGCGCCAGCGGCATGAGTCGCGCGGCGGTCTCCCCTTCCCGGATCGCCTCATCGGCCAATCCGAGATACGCGTACACGATCCCCAGCAGGGCGTGGAACGCGTGCTCGCCGGGCTGCTCGCGCACCCTGGTCTCCAGGATGGCACGGGACGAGTCCAGGTAGGCGCGCTCCAATGCCGGCCGCCGCGCGGCGCGGTTGAGCTCCGACTTGAGCTGGTAGTAGCCGATGGTGTCCCCGAAGCCCGCGACCGTGAGCGCCTCGATCTCGTCGCGGAACGAGGAGTCGGCCGACACGAGGAAGGTGGGCTCGACGATGTTGAAGTTGCGCATCGCCTCCCGCGCGACTCCCTGGAAGCCGAAGCGTTCGGCGGCCGCGTGCAGCACCGCGCGGGCACTATCGACGGGCTGGCCGCTCATGAGGATGACATGGGCCCGGAACATGGTGCCTCGCGCCCAGTCCGGCGCGAGCGCGCTCACCCCCGCGATCTTCTCCAGCGCGCGGGGATAGTCTCGCAGCAGTGCGTAGGTCTCGCCGAGGTTGAGGAGGTCGATCTGGGAGCGGGGGTCGAGCTCGACCGCGCGCGAGATGCTCGCGATGGCCTCCTGCCACTTGCCCTGCCGGCGGCGCACCACGCCGATCACGAAGATCACATCCGCATCGTTGGGCCGCGCGGCCAGCGCCGCCTCGAGCTCGTGGAGCGCCTGGTCGTAGTCCAGGCGCCCCCAGTACCAGTAGCAGCCGAGCGCGAGGTGGCTGTCGGCGAGATCGGGCCGGAGCGCCATCGCCTGATCGGCGGCGGCCTTGGCCGCGACCAGCGCCGCCTCGGTGCGATTGTAGAAGAACCAGTATTCCGCCGACCGCACGATCGACAGCTGGGCCCACGCTTCGGCGAAGGTGGAATCGAGTCCGACCGCGCGCTCGAGCATCTGTCGGGCGGTGTAGTAGTTCTCGCGATCGTACCCACGGTCGTAGTAGTCCTTACCGCGCAGATACAAGTCGTACGCCGCCAGGTTGGCCGTGGGCCGGGTCGAGATCCGCGCCCGCTCGCCGCTGCTGAGCGCGACCCCCAGCGCCTGTGCCACACGGGTGGCGACGTCGGCCTGCACCTGGAACACGTCGGTGAGCGCGGCGTCGAACGGCTCCTGCCATCGGGTCGACGCGGTCGAGACCTGCACCAGCTCGGGGCTCACCTGGACTCGACCCTGCCCGGTCGGGCCCTTTTCCCAGCGGACCGTCCCCGTGAGGAGGTACTGCACGCCGAGCTCGTGGCCGATCTGCTGCGGACTCTTGGCGGTGCGCTTGTACTGGGCGGAACTGGCGCGGGCGGCCACCTGAAGGTTCGGCAGCGCGGCGAGCTTGCCGCGGACCGCGTCGGCCAGGCCGTCGGCGAAGTACTCGTCGTCGGCCTGGCCGAGGTTCTCGAACGGAAGGACGGCGACGCGTTTGAGATCGCCGTCGCCGCTCGCAGCGCCATGACTTCGGAGCCAGCCGAACAGCACACCCAGGCCCAGGACGAACCCCACCGCGAGCGTGGCGGCGAGCACCGGGATCCGGCGGCGGACCGGCCGGGCGGCCGGTGCCGTCGGCACGCTAGGGATGGTCGGCGTGCCCGCGG
>DATEJD010000220.1:0-8234 GCA_035278325.1 Gemmatimonadales bacterium
GCATGCCCCCTTCGCTTCGCTCAGGGTGACTCGCGCCCTACCGCGCCGGGTGCTTCCCGAACTCCGGCGTCGCGGGAAGGGCGAACAACGACATGGGATCCACCGTGATCCCCCCATACCGCGCGATCCAGTGAAGATGCGGCCCGGTGGCGCGCCCGCTCCGGCCCACCGCGCCGATCACCTGGCCCGCCGCCACCGTGTCTCCCTCGGCGACCAGCACGCGGCTCAGGTGGAAGTAGCCGGTCACCAGCCCGCCGCCATGGTCCAGATACACCGCGTTTCCCGCCAGATAGAACCGCGCCACAAGCGCCACCACCGCACGGCCCGCCGCCCGCACCGGCGCCCCCACCTTGCCGGCGAAATCGGTCCCGAGGTGACGGCTGGTCACGCTGCCGTTGAACTCGCGACCGGTACCGAACACGCTGGTGATGCGGGTCGGGCGGGGGCGCACGAACCGGCCCGACCAGATGCGTGGCGTGTCGTGGGCGCGCCGGGAGATGGCCCGGCTCTGCGCCAGCTCCGCATCGATCCGCGCCCGGGCCGCGCTGTCGGGCTCGGCGTAGCGCGGCGCGACAGTGAGGCGCTCGTTGGCATACGCCGGGTGCACGACAGGGAGCCGCACGACCAGTGTGTCGGTGACCGCGCCCGTGGAGCGGCGCAGCATGACGGGCAGCGTGTCACCGCCTTCGAGCGGAATCCCGACCAGTGAGCGGTAGCGCCCGTCGTCCAGGCGCTCGAAATGGAGTGGCTCGCCCGCAGCCGTGCCGTCCAGGGTCATCGCGCTGTCGGCTGGACCCTCGGCCGGCCGGACGTAGAGCCAGACCACGCTGCCCCGCGCGGCTGGCGTGGGCGCGGTGGACCACTCGACCGCCGTGGGCGGTGGGAGCGCTTGACCCTCGAGCGACCGCGCTGCCCCAGCGATCAGAAGACCGGGCACCATCACCACGAGGATGACCGCCCCGAGGATGACCGCCCCAGGAAGGCGAGCCCGCCTCATCGCGCCAGGCGTCGAATGAGCGCCGCCTCCGCGGGGAACTGCCCGGCCAGCGCCTCGGCCGAGCCCAGCTCGAAGTCCTCGAACTCGAACCCGGGCGCCACCGTGCAGCCGCACAGCACCGCGCTCTCGACCGGTTCGGCCGCCTGCCATACTCCGGCCGGTACCACGGCCTGAGGTGTTTCCCGGTCGAGCCGCACGGTGGGCATGCCGAGCCGATAGAGGGTCAGCGCGCCGCCATCGTAGTGATGCCACACCTCGTCCGAGCGGACCCGATGCCAGGCGCTCCAGGCCCCGGGCGGCAGGAGATAATGAATGGCGGTCGACGCACGACGCACCCGTCCGTCGGGAAGGGTGAGCAGCAGCGGACTGCGGAAGGTCTCGCCGTAGAAGCCGCCTTCGGGGTGGGCCCGGAGCGAGAGGCGGCGGATGACCTCGTCGGCGTTCAGCGGTCGCCGCTCACGAGGGCCTGCGGCGAGGGCGCCGCGCTCTCCGGCGCGCGCCACGGCAGGCGGTTGGCGATGCGGGTCCAGTGGGCCAGCGGGCGTTCGGGCAGGCCGAAGTGCTCCTGCGCTTCCGTCTGGAGCTTGGCCACGTTCCGCCGGCCCGCATCGCGCAAGACCCGGCGCCGGAGCTCCTTGGCGATCTTGAGCGGCCGCTCGCCCGAGGGATCGAGCTGCAGCGCCGGCGAGCCCGGCCCGCCGAGGAATTCCATCATGTAGTCGTAGGACAAGCCCAGGTGGCGCTCGACGTCCTGGTCGCTGAGCGGCCAGCGGCTGTATTCCCGCGCCACCTGGGTGGCGCGCTGCCAACCCGGGCTCTCGGTCAGATGCACCATGCCGCGGAACAGGCGCCGGTTGGTGCGCACGCTGAAGATGGTCGGGGCGATGATGCGGTCGAGGTGGGCGTCGGCATCACGATGGCTCAGCCGGATCACGTCGCGGGCGGAGCGCGCGTAGGCGTCGCCCAGGTGGGTCTCGACCCGCGTCTCCCAGTACGAGTGACCCACCGCGGCGGTGCTGCTGGTGATCATGAGCTGGCGGGGCACGAAGTAGTTGTGGGCGACGGTGTCGGCGGCGAGGTGGCAGAGATAGCCCAGGCCGAAGGCCCGGAGACCGTCGGTGGCCGCCAGGTCGTGGATCTCCTGGCCTACGTGCCAGTAGTGACAGTGGCGGCCAAGCGGCGCGTAGTGCTTGGCGATGGAGGAATCGGCCGCGATGTTGCCGTAGAGAAAGTCGAACGGATAGGCGCGGAGCAGGTCGGCGATGGCCGCGGGCAGCTGGCCCAGGTTGCCGAGCACCGATTCGCCCAGATAGATGTGGGTGCCCGGCGTCCAGGCGTACGCCGCGTGGGGCAGGGCGAGAAGCACGAGCCCCACGCACGCGAAGGCGAGCGCGAGGCGTGCGAGCCTCATGACCGGCCGGCCACGATCAGACGCCGGACGCGGCCCAGCACGCCGTTCCCGCGGCGGACGGAGCGGAGCGTGGCGGCCACGTCGAGGGCCGTGTCTTCCACTTCGCCGTGCACCAGGTCGTACAGCGTCTCCAGGTCCGCCAGCTTGTCCTCGACCCGGTCCACGCCCCGCATCAGCTTGCGGCGCACGCGGCGGCCGGTCTGCGCGAACGCGCCGGCTTCGTTCCGCACCACCACCATCAGATCCTGTCCCTGCTCGGTCAGCCGGCGCACCGCCTTGAGTGTCTGGCTGGCGTCGTCCTGTAACCCGTTCACCACCGTGGCCAGCCGCTTGACCTCGCGGGCCATGCGAAGCACGGCGACCGCGGTCGCCAGGGCCATTCCGAGGAAGCAGAGCGCGATGACGGCGAGCGATATGGCCATGGTCGGGCCGACCCACGCCGACGGAGCCGCGACCTGGAGCAGTGCGAGTGTGTGGGCTGCCACGATGTCCTCCCCGAAAGGGCCGGCGGGCCGTTGCGCCACGGCAACCGCACGCGCCATCCGCTAAAACAATGGCGTCCGTGGTGCATCGCAACCCCCTCGCCGCGCTTGACGCGATTCCCCGACCCCGTCAGCTTTGGCCATGCCTCCACGTTTTCTCGTGCGCGGTGGGCGTCCGTTGCGCGGGTCGGTCCGCCCCGCGGGCAACAAGAACGCCGCGCTCCCGATTCTCGCCAGCACCGTCCTCGCCGATGGTCCCATGGAGCTCGACAACATCCCGCGCATCCGGGACGTCGAGACCATGCTCGAGCTGCTCGTGGACCTCGGCGCGTCCGCCGAGTGGATCGGACCGAATCTGGTGCGGGTGGACGCGCGCCAGGCCCGCCCCAAGCCGCTCGACCCGCGGCTCTGCGCCCGCATCCGCGCGTCGATCCTGCTGGCGGGGCCGCTGCTGGCCCGGTTCGGCTCGGTCACCCTGCCGCCGCCGGGTGGCGACGTCATCGGGCGCCGGCGGGTCGACACCCATTTCCTCGCGCTCGAGCAGCTCGGCGCGCTGGTCACGGTGGGCGACCGCTACGAGCTCGAGGCCAAGCGCGGCCTGACCGGCGCCGACATCTTCCTCGACGAGCCCAGCGTCACCGGCACCGAGAACGCGCTCATGGCCGCGGTCGCGGCCAAGGGCCGGACGGTGCTCCGGAACGCCGCCTGCGAGCCGCACGTCCAGGATCTCGCGCGCGCCCTGGTGGCGATGGGAGCGGGCATCGACGGCATCGGCACCAACGTCTATACCATCGAAGGCGGGCGGCCCCTCCACGGGGCCAGCTACGCCATCGGCCCCGACCACATCGAGATCGGGAGCTTCATCGGACTCGCCGCCGTCACCAACGGCGCGATCACGATCGACCCGGTCCGTCCCGAGGACCTCCGCAGCACGCTGCTCGGCTTCGAGCGGCTGGGCATCCGGCCCCGGGTCGATGGGCACCGCCTCACCGTCGACGCGGACCAGGAGCGGCGCATCCGTCCCGACCTGGGCGGGCACGTGCCCAAGCTCGAAGACGGGCCCTGGCCGGCGTTCCCCGCGGACGTCATGTCCACCACGATCGTGAGTGCCACCCAGTGCGCGGGGATGCTGCTCGTGTTCGAGAAGATGTTCGAGTCCCGGCTGTTCTTCGTGGACAAGCTGATCGGGATGGGCGCCAGGATCGTCCTGTGCGATCCCCATCGCGCGGTCATCTCCGGCCCGTCGCCCCTCAAGGGGGGCACGGTGGAATCGCCCGACATCCGCGCCGGCATGGCCATGCTGCTCGCGGCGCTCGCGGCGGAGGGACCCAGCACCATCCACAACGTCGGCCAGATCGAGCGGGGCTACGAGCGGATCGACGAGCGGCTGCGCGCGCTCGGCGCGGACATCGAGCGCCGCGATGACTGAGATCATCTTCGGCCGGGGATGACCGCCTTCGCTCCTCCCGTGGTCAGTGAAGCACTCCGACCCGGCTCTCTTCCATTCTACGATCTCCCCACCTGGCGGGCCCATGGCGTCGTCGCCGGCATCACGGGTCGCGGCACCGAGCCCGGGCGCGGCTTCGACCTGGGCCTCTGGAGCGACGCCCCGATCGGCCAGGTGATGAGCCGCTGGCTCGCCTTCCGCCGCGCCCAGCAGGGATTCGACGCCGTCGTGCTGGGGAACCAGGTCCACGGCACGGTGATCGAAACGGTCGGGCCATCCCGTGGGTGGATCCAGCTCGAGGGGGTGGACGGGTGGGTCACCACCAGTTCCGGCGTCCTCCTCACGGTGACGGTGGCCGACTGCATTCCGGTCTATCTGCTGGTCCCGCGGCGCGGGGTGGCCTTGCTCCACGCCGGGTGGCGGGGCACGGCCGGCGGGATCCTGACGGCGGGTCTGGCGCGCCTCACGGCGGCTACCGGGTCGGCTCCAGGCGATGTTATAATGCATCTTGGCGTAGGCATTTGCGGCCCATGCTATGAAGTTGGTTCTGAGGTCATGACGGGCTGCGGGGTGGCGGCTCAAGGCCCCGGTCCCTGGCACCTCGACCTGCGCGAGCGGCTGGCTGCCGAAGGACGGCAGCTCGGGATCGAGCAGATCTCCACCTCTGGCTGGTGCAGTGCCCACGACCGCGCCTCCTTCTATAGTCACCGGGCCTCTCGCGGTGCCGACGGGCGCATGGTGGCGTATCTTGGCGTGCCGCGATCGGATTGACTCCACCCAGTGTGGACGGTAGCTTTCTACTGCTGTCCCGGGGGCGCCTGGTCGGGCCAACTGCGATGTGGGGGAGTTCCCCCACATTTTTTTTCCTGCAACCCCCGATGTCTGTCGACGCGCTGCTCGCTCCTATTCGCGCTCATATCGCTGGTCTCGGCTTCGAGCTGGTCGACCTCAGGCGCGTAGGAACCGTGGAGCGCCCCATCCTGCAGGTACGGGTGGACCGCCCGGACAGCCGACCCGGCCAGGGCATCACGGCCGACGACTGCGCCGGAATCAGCCGGTCCCTCGAGCGATTCCTCGAATCGAGCGCGATGGTCGGGCCGCGGTACGTGCTGGAGGTGTCGTCCCCCGGCATCGAGCGGCCCCTGCGTTGGCCGGAGCACTGGCGCCGCTTCGTGGGGCAGCGTGCGCGGGTCCGCGCGGCGCGGCTGGGTGGGCGGCGCCAGGTCGAGATCGTGGCCGTGCCCGACGACGAGCACGTGACGGTGCGGGACGAGGGCGGGATGGAGACGACCCTGGCCCTCGACGAGATCCGTGACGCCGCGCTGGTGGGTGAGCTGCCGGAGCTCAGGCGGGCGGGGAAGGGACCAGGAACGCGGTTCGGCAAACGGAACCGGCGCTGATCTTCATCCCGAGCGCAGCGAGGGGCCTTGCCCGAGGGTCCCGGAACGCCGCCCGCATTCGGACAGGGTTGAGTCGGTTCGCTCGAGATGAGGCGAGTCGACGACGTGAAGCGAGATCTCTCGCGTTAGAGGAGTGACACGCATGGCAGGATCCACCGAAATGTTGGCCGCGTTCCGCGAGCTGACCACCGCGAAGCAGCTGGAGCGCTCCGATCTCCTCGACCTGCTGCGCGACGGCATCCAGGCGGCGCTGGTCCGCAAGTTCGGCCCGAACGTCAAGTTCGAGCTGAGCGTGGACGAGCTGCAGGGCACCATCAAGGTGGTCCGCCTTCGCCAGGTGGTGGAAGCGGTCGAGGATTCCAGCTGGCAGATCGCCCTGGAAGAGGCGCGCTACGAGGACCCCGACTTCCAGGTCGGCGACATGCTCGAGGAAGAGGTCCCGTTCGTCGAGTTCGGCCGGCTCGCGGTCCAGGCCGCCAAGCAGCGCATCATCCAGCGGGTCCGTGAAGGGGAGCGCACCCGCATCCGCGAGGAGTTCGCCTCCAAGGTGGGGGAGCTCCTGTCGGGAGAAGTCCAGCAGATCGAGCGCGGCAAGCTCGTCATCATGCTGAACAAGTTCCGGGAGGCCGAGGCGATCATTCCGTATCGCGAGCAGAACCACCGGGAGCACTTCCACCAGGGCGACACCATCCGGGCCGTGCTCAAGCGCCTCGAGGAGACCCCCAAGGGCCCGCGCCTCATCCTCTCGCGGGGCGACCCGCTGTTCGTGAAGGCGCTGTTCAAGCTCGAGGTGCCCGAGATCCAGCAGCAGATCGTCGAGATCCGGGCCATCGCGCGCGAGGTGGGGAGCCGCACCAAGGTCGCGGTCATCTCCCGCGACGATGCCATCGATCCGGTGGGCGCCTGCGTGGGCCTCAAGGGCTCGCGGGTGCAGGCGGTGGTGAACGAGCTGGGCGGTGAGCGGATCGACATCGTGCCGTGGTCGCCCGATCCCGAGCGGTTCGCGCGGCTCGCGCTCGCGCCCGCGCGGGTGGCCAAGGTGTTCAGCGATCCCGAGGCCAAGACCATCCAGGCCGTGGTCGACGAGGATCAGCTCTCGCTCGCCATCGGGCGCAACGGGCAGAATGTGCGGCTCGCCTCCGAGCTCACCGGCTGGAAGATCGACCTCTACTCCAGCCGCGAGTGGCTCGAGCGCGGCGGCGAGGGCCCGCTGTTCGCGCCGCTCCCGCCCGAGGAGGAGACGGTCGCTCAGATCCCGCTCAGCGAGCTCAAGGGCCTCACGCCCGAGCTCATGGGCATCCTGGAGACCGCCGGCTACCGGATGCTCAACGACATCCTCGACCTGGAGCGCGAGGACATCGCCAAGATCCCGGGCATGACGCCGGAGACCTCGGAGCAGCTGCTCGGCTTCCTCGCCGAGCTGACCGACGAGGATGCCGGGGAGAAGTAGGCGTGGATGGCGGACGCTCGCGAGGGAGTCATCCTGAGCGAAGCGAAGGAGCCATGCGTCGGCGCATCCCCCCTTCGCTCCGCTCAGGGTGACTCGGGGTCAGGGTGACTCGGGGTCAGGGTGACTCGGGAATGACTCCGGCGGCTGCCGCACTCAACCGCGTCCTCGGCCTCTTGGGGCTTGGCTACCGAGGCCGGCGGGTAGTGATCGGCGTGGATGCGGTCCGCAAGGAGCTCCAGGCAGGGAAGATCTGGTGCGTGGTGGTGGCGGACGACGCCAGCCCGCGCGCCATGGATAAGGTGGTCCGCCTCGCATCGGCCAAGGGTGTGCCGATTGTGACCGGGCCGCGCGCCGCCGCGATCGGCGCGCAGTTGGGAAAGCCGCCCGTGATGGCGGTAGGCGTACGCGACCGCGCGTTGGCCGACGGCATTGTGCCGCCGGCGCCGGTACGCCGCTGATGGAGGATTGAGTGGTCAAGACGAGAGTGCACGACCTGGCGGCGGAGTTCGGCGTCGCCCCCGAGCAGCTCCTGAACATGCTCAAGGACATGAACATCTTCGTGCGCAGCCACCTGTCGGCGTTGGAGAACGACCAGGTGTCGGCCATCCGCGTGCGCTGGGAGCGCGAGAAGCGGAAGAGCGCCGAAGAGCCCACCGCCAAGAAGGGCCGCCGGAAGGCGGCCAAGGCGGAGCCCGCCCCGCCCCCGGTCGAGGCCAAGCCGACCAAGCGGCGGCGCACGGCCGCCGAGGTGGCGCAGGTGGAGGCGCAGGCCCAGGCGGAGAAGGCCGCCGAGCTCGCGGCGCTCGAGCTCGAGCGCCCGGTGGTGGAGATCGAGGAGCCGACCCCGGCCCAGTCCCTCGAGGAGCGCGCACGGGCTCTGTTCAAGGACCTGCCGCCCGCGCCGGTCGAGCCGGAAGAGACGGTCGAGGACAGTCAGACCACCGCCGCGCCTCCGGCCGAGCCCGCACCGGCGCGTCCCGCGCCGGCCAGCGCTGGCGCGCCGGCTCGGGCGCCGTTCATTCCGCCCCGGATTCAGCGGCCCGCCCC
>DATEJD010000221.1:0-2750 GCA_035278325.1 Gemmatimonadales bacterium
CAGGAGAGTCACCCTGAGCGAAGCGAAGGGGGCATGAGCCAACGCATGCCCCCTTCGCTTCGCTCAGGGTGACTCCCTTCCGGGTGACTCCCTTCCAGGGTGACTCCCTTCCAGGGTGACTCCCTTCCGGAGCCTTGCGCCCAGTCCTACTATATGATGTAACGGCCACGCACTTCCCCTAGCCCGCGCCGATGACCGATCTCCGTACGCAACTCCAAGCAGGCCTGGGATCTAGCTACACGCTGGAGCGCGAGCTCGGGCGGGGCGGTATGGCCACGGTCTTTCTGGCCCGCGACCTCAAGCACGACCGCCCGGTCGCGCTCAAGGTGCTCCACCCGGAGCTCGCCGCCTCCCTCGGCGCCGAGCGGTTCCTCCGCGAGATCCGGCTGGCCGCGAGCCTCCAGCACCCCCACATCCTCACCGTGCTCGACTCGGGCGAGATCCGCGTGGCCGACGGCCCGCCGATCCTGTGGTTCACCATGCCGTTCATCCGGGGAGAGAGCCTGCGAGACCGGCTCCGGCGCGAGACCCAGCTCCCGGTGGACGACGCGGTCCGGATCGCACGCGAGGCGGCCGACGCGCTGAGCGCGGCGCACGCCGAAGGGATCATTCACCGGGACGTGAAGCCGGAGAACATCCTGCTCACCGGCAATCACGCGCTGGTGGCCGACTTCGGCATCGCCCGCCTGTTGGCCGACGGTCGGACGGTCGGACGGTCAGACGGTCAGGTGGAAGACAGGCTGACCGATACTGGGCTGACCCTGGGCACGCCGGCCTACATGAGCCCCGAGCAGGCGAGCGGGCAGCGCGAGCTCGACGCCCGCACCGACGTGTACTCGCTCGCCGTGGTGCTCTACGAGATGCTGGCCGGCGAGACGCCGTTCGCGGCGCCCACGGCGCAGGCGATGATCGCGCGGCGATTCATGGAGAACGCCCGGCCCGTGCGACAAGTCCGGGAGGCGGTGCCGGAGCACGTCGAGCGCGCCCTCCAGCGGGCCCTGGCCCGCACGGTGGCCGACCGGTTCGCGAGCGCAGCGGAGTTCGCGGCCGCGCTCCTGCCGCCCGCGGGGCTCACGACGGGGCAGCCGACCGTCGCGACCGCTTCCGGAGCAGCAGTGCCCACCCGCCCGGCCGCGCCGGTGCCGGGAAGCGGCGCCGTCTCCGGGCATCGCCGCCGGCTGCCCGCGCTCACGCTCACATTGGTGGCGGGCATCCTGATCGGGCTCGGCGTCCTGTTCGCCTGGCGACGGACCCACGCCGACGGCACGGAGGCGTCCGCGGGCGAGCATCGCATCGCGGTGCTGCCGTTCGAGAACCTGGGCGACTCGGCACAGGAGTACTTCGCCGACGGCGTCACCGACGCCGTGCGCGGCAAGCTCTCCGCCGTGTCGGGGCTCCAGGTGATCGCCAGCCGGAGCTCCAACGAGTACAAGCACAGCACCAAGAGCCTGGCGGACATCGGCCGCGAGCTCGGCACCGACTACCTGCTCATCGCCCGGATCCGCTGGGCCAAGGGCGCCGACGGGACCAGTCGAGTCGAGGTGAGCCCCGAGCTGGTGCGGGTGACGCCGGGCCAGCCGCCGACCACGAAATGGCAGCAGCCGTTCGAGGCGGCGATGACGGACGTGTTCCAGGTGCAGGGGGAGATCGCGGGCAAGGTGGCATCGGCGCTCGATGTGGCGCTGGGTGCGGGGCAGCAGGCGACGCTGGAGGAGCGGCCCACGCAGAACCTCGCGGCGTACGACGCGTACTTGAAGGGCGAGGCGTCGCGGGGGCTCGTCATCAAAGACCCGCCGTCGCTGCGGGACGCGATCACCTACTACGGGCAGGCGGTGGCGCTGGACTCGGGCTTTGCCCTCGCCTGGGCCAAGCTCTCGCTGGCCCAGGGGGCCTACTACTACAACGTCACGCCGACGCCGACCAGCGCCGAGGCCGCCCGCCTGGCCTCCGCCAGGGCGCTCGCGCTCGCGCCGAACCTGCCCGAGGCCCGGCTCGCGGTGGGGGACTACCACTTCAACGTCGAGGCCGACGACGCCAAGTCGCTCGCGGCCGACCTGGAGGGGCTCAAGCTGGCCCCCGACAACGCCGACCTGCTGAACGCGGCCGCGTTGTCCGCGCAGGGCCTGGGGCGCTGGGACGAGGCCGAGAAGTACCTCGAGCACGCCGTGGCCGTGGATCCCCGCTCGGCCTCGGCGGCCCGGCGGCTTGCCGTCACCCTGCTCCGGCTGCGGCGCTATCCGGAAGCGCTGGCCCAGGCCCGCCGGGGCCGGGCGCTCGCCCCTAGCGATCTCGACCTGATCGAGGCCGAGGCGATGGTGCATCTGGCGCAAGGCGATCTCGCCGGCGCCCGTGCCGTCATGCACGACGCCGCCGCGACCACCGAGCCCACGGCGCTGGTCGCGGCCTTCGGGAACTACTGGGACCTGTTCTGGGTGCTCAACGACGAGCAGCAGCAGCTCCTCCTGCGCCTCCCACCGAGCACGTACGACGGCGACCGCGGCACCTGGGGCATCATCCAGGCGCAGACCTACTACGTGCGCGGCGACCAGGCGCGGAGCCGGATCTACGCCGACTCGGCGCTCCAGGGGATCGAGGCGGTGCTGCGGGATACGCCCAACGATCCGCAGCGCCGCGCGTTTCTCGGACTCGCGCTGGCCTATCTGGGCCGCAAGGCCGACGCGATCCGCGAAGGCGAGCGGGCCGTGGCGCTGGCTCCGGCCACACGCGACGGCTACATCGGCCCCTACCTG
>DATEJD010000222.1:0-12670 GCA_035278325.1 Gemmatimonadales bacterium
AAGACGGAAAGACGGAAAGACGGAAGGACGGAAGGGCGGAAGGGCGGACCCGAGTCACCCTGAGCGAAGCGAAGGGGGCATGCGTCTCGGCATGCCCCCTTCACTGCGTTCAGGGTGACTCAGGTCCGCGCATCCCTCAGCCCCCCGACTTCACCGCCGGTCGGCCGGGAGCGATCTTCGCGTCGCTGCGGCCTTTCACGTAGAGATAGATATCGTTGATCTTCTGCATGTCGAGGCCGAGGGCACACCAGGAGGGCATGCCCTTGGCCGGGCGGCCGGCGCACACCGTCTGAACGAACAGCTCCTTGGTATTGATCGGTCCATCGGGCTTGAGCGACATGATCAGGTGCGGAGCGATGGTCGTGCCCAGCACATCCTCCCCATGGCAGCGCGCGCAGTTCAGGTTGAACTGCTTCCAGCCATCGTATGTTGCCTGGTCCACGGTATCGCGCGGCGCCTGGTGGTAGGCGTCCCGGAGCGGCGCCTGCTGCGTGGTGTCCTGCGTCGAGGTGTCCTGCGCCGGCGCCGGCGGTTGGGCAGGCTGCTGGGCGGGCTGCTGCGTCGGCGCCGGCGTTTGCTGCGGCGCCGTCGGCGCCGGGGTCGGGGTCGCGGCGCTCTTGGTGGACTCGGCGGTCTGGACCCGACTCGTATCGCGCTTGGCCATCGGCTTGGGCTTGCCCGCGGCCACATGCTTGGCCCCGGTGTCCGCGGAAGCCGTCGTAGTCGTCGGGTTCCGCGCCGGCGCGACGGCGCTCGGACGCTTGGCGGTGTCCGCGGGCGCGGGCTTCGTGGCCGTGTCGGGGGCCGGCGCAGCCGTGGTGTCCTTCATCGGCATGGCCGCGGAGTCAGGGCTCACGGCCGCCGCACCGGTCGTGTCCGTGCCACCCCTGGCCCGGGTGCGATCGCCACCGCACCCCGCGAGCAAGCCGAAGGTCAGCAGGACGGCGGCATGATGGTGCAGCGAAGCCATGGAACCTCCCTTCGATAGATGGGAGACCGGGGGACCGTGCCCGGCCTGACTCTGGTCTCCGTAAGATGCTCGGGGTGGAGAAATCGTCCGGTGACGAGCGTCACCCGATGCCCCGCGAACCGGGCCGATTATCTTCTACTCCATGAGCAACCCGTCCCATCATTCGGTGACCCTGGGTCTGGTGCAGCACCACTGCGTGGCCGATCCCGCGGCCAACATGCGGAAGGCCGTCGAAGGCGTCCGGGAGGCCGCCCGCCGGGGCGCGCAGATCATCTGCCTCCAGGAGCTGTTTCGGAGCCAGTATTTCTGCCAGGTCGAGGACCACCGGTACTTCGAGCTCGCCGAGCCGATCCCGGGGCCGTCCACCGAGACGCTCACCGCGCTCGCGCGCGAGCTGGGCGTGGTGATCATCGCCTCGCTGTTCGAGAAGCGCGCCGAGGGCCTGTACCACAACACCGCCGCGATCATCGACGCCGACGGCCGGTATCTCGGCAAGTACCGGAAGATGCACATTCCGGATGATCCGCAGTACTACGAGAAGTTCTACTTTACCCCGGGCGACCTGGGGTTCCACAGCTGGGACACCCGGTTCGGCCGCATCGGCGTGCTGGTCTGCTGGGACCATTGGTATCCCGAGGCGGCCCGTCTCACGGCCATGTCCGGGGCCCAGATCCTGTTCTACCCCACCGCCATCGGCTGGCTCCCTGCCGAGAAGGCGGAGCACGGGGCCCAGCAGCAGGCCGCGTGGGAAACCATCCAGCGGAGTCACGCCATCGCGAACGGGGTCTACGTGTGCGCGGTGAACCGGGTGGGCCATGAGGGCGATCCGTCCGGCGGCATCGAGTTCTGGGGCGGCAGCTTCGTCGCCGATCCCGGTGGTCGCGTACTCGTGAAGGGCGGCACGGGCGACGAAGTGCTCACGACCACGGTTGACCTGGGCAAGGTGGACGTGAGCCGGACTCACTGGCCATTCTTTCGCGATCGCCGCATCGATGCGTACCAGGATCTGACCCGGCGGTATCTCGACTAGGTGAGCGGTGAGGTGAGGCACCCTGAACGCAGTGAAGGGGGCATGCCCCAACGCATGGCCCCTTCGCTTCGCTCAGGGTGACTCCGGCCTCGCTCACCGCGCACCTACACCAACCCATCTACGTGCCCCCCACTCCCTCCCCCGCCGCCCTGGGCTACCGCATGCCGCCCGAGTGGGCGCCGCATCGCGGGACCTGGCTCAGCTGGCCGCACAAGGAAGCCTCCTGGCCAGGCAAGTTCGGCCCGGTGCCGGACATCTTCGCCGCCCTGGTGCGAAGCCTGGCCGATCGCGAGGAGGTCCACATCAACGTGGCGGGCCCTGCCATGGAGGCATCGGTCCGCTCGCTCCTCACCGACGCGGGGGCGGATACCGGCAACGTCTACTTCCATGCCAACCCCACCAACGACGCCTGGTGTCGCGACCACGGCCCCATCTTCGTGCAGCGCACCGTCGCGGGGCGCCGCGAGCAGGCGATCGTGGACTGGGGCTACAACGCCTGGGGCGGCAAGTATCCGCCCTACGATCTGGACGACGTGGTGCCCACCCGAATCGCGGACGAGTTGAGCTTGCCGGTGTTCCATCCCGGGATTGTGATGGAGGGCGGATCCATCGACGTGAACGGGCGGGGCACGCTGCTCACCACCGAAGCCTGCCTGCTCAATCCCAACCGCAACCCCCAGCTCGACCGCGCCGGCATCGAGCAGTACCTCCACGACTACCTCGGCGTCTCCAAGATCCTGTGGCTGGGCGAGGGAATCGTGGGAGACGACACCGACGGCCACGTGGACGATCTCACCCGCTTCGTGGACGAGCGCACGGTGGTCACGGCCGTGGAGGACGATCCCTCGGACGAAAACTACGAGCCGCTCCAGGCGAACCTGGAGCGGCTCCGAGGCATGACCGATCAGGACGGCAACCCGTTGCGCGTCGTTCCCCTGCCGATGCCGCGGGCCCTCTATCACGACGGCCAACGGCTCCCGGCGAGCTACGCCAACTTCTACATCGCCAACGGCGCCGTGCTGGTCCCCACCTACGATCCACCGCGGGATGAAGCCGCCCTGGCCACACTCTCAGGGGTCTTTCCCGACCGCGAGATCGTGGGCATCGACTGCACCGATCTCGTATGGGGCCTCGGCGCGTTCCACTGCGTCACGCAGCAGTGGCCCGCCTGACTCAGGACTTCTTCCAGGTCCCCACCAGCGCGGCGCGCCGGTTGCCGCAGGTATCCATCCCCACACCGGCGATGTGCAGCTCGTCCTCGGTCCGGCTCACGACGTAGCGCGCGTCGGCGGTCTGGCACTTGCTGCCGGCCGTGTCGGCCTTGAACAGGAGCGTATCGCCCTTGAACGAGGCCTTGCCTTTCATGTCCACCGAGTCGGGCCACCGCGGCGACGGGAGCATCAGCTCGACGTTGCCGTTGGACGCCAGACTCATCTTGACCTCGCCTTCGCCGTAGAGATCGCGGGACCAGTTGCCCGAGTATTTCGAGGCCTCGCCCCCGCAGGCCGCGAATACCAGCACGGTGGCAACCAGCGGGACGGAACGGGTCGGGACAAAACGGCGCGACATGGGAACTCCTCCATGGAAGTGACGGGAAGAGGCGCTGCCCAACAGGATCTTTTCGAAACGCGGCCCGGGTGCGGGCCGACTCGGTAATTCGAGAGGGAACGCCAATAATGTGGAACGAGCCTCCGCTTCGCCAGGGGAGGCTCGTTCCGTGTCTGACTCGGGCTCAGTCGCGCTACTGGTGAGCCTGCACCTCCGCGTTCGGGATCGGCAGCGTCGGGAAGATCACGTCGCCCGGGCGATCGAACTGGGGCGCCCCGCTGGGAAGGAGGGGTTCCAGGTCCGCGGTGCGGCCGTACCGCCGGTAATCCACCCAGCTGTGCCCGCCCTCGTAGAGCAGCGAGTAGCGTTTGTTGTACAGCAGCTCGGTGATCGCCGACGGCTGATCGGCGAATGCGACCAGGGGTGCGAGGCCGCCCGACGTGGTCCGGATGAAGTTGATGTCCGTGAGCGCGGTGGGCAGGTCGTTGAGTCCGATGTTCGCCTCGGCCCTGAGCAGAATGAGCTCTTCGTTCTTGATGAGCGGAATCGGAGAGGCGGGCGACGGGTAGCGAATCCATCCGAGCGTCGTCGAGAGATTGTCGGCGCTCCGCGGACCCCCCGCAAACGTGATGACCTTGGCCGTGAGCCGCGCGTCGGGCGCGCCACCCGGCTGGAGCTGGGCGTTCGCCGCCAGGGACGGGTGGGCCACGTTCTCCCCCGACTCCGGATCCAGCGCCAGCGGGTTGGCAAAGTCGCCGGTGCCCGCGCTGTAATCCATGTACACGCCCAGGGAGAGCGGTTGAGCCGTGTTGAGGAACGACTGGCTCAGCGCCGTCAGCGCGCCGGCGAAGTCGCCCGTGTAGACCGCCACCCGCGCGCGGAGGGCCCGATTGAACTGGACGAACGTGGCCGGCGTGTTGAAGCCGGTGAATCCGCTGGGCAGCGCGAACGGGAACGCCGCCCCACCCGCCTGGAGCTCGGTCAGGGCGCTGTCCAACAAGCCCACCACGTGCGCATAGGCCGCCGCGTTGGTGGCGAACGGGGCCGGCGGCGCGTTCACATCGGTACCGACATCGATCGGGATCGAATCCTGGCTGTGGGCGTCCAGTACGATCAGGAAGTTGTACGCCTGCAGCGTGTGCGCGAATCCGGTGGTGGCCGACTGCTCCTCGGCGCTCAGCGCGCTCGCGGTATTGATCACCTTGAGCAGGTCGTTCGCCGTACGAATCGCGGTGTACTCCTCGGCCCAGTGGTTGCCGCCGAAGGCGCGGCTGCCGGGGTCGAGCGGCCCATGCATCAGCTCGCCCGTGAACCGCGGATCCGAGCCGTCGAAGCGATAGGCCTCGCGGCCGAGGATGCCCCCTTTGAGCGCCCAGTCGGCCACATCCGACCGGGTGGCGATGAGGATGCCGTTCGCCGTCGCGGCCACGACGGAGCGCGACGGATTCTCGCCGATGACATCCGGCGTGTTGGGATTGGCGATGTCGAAGCTGCAGCCGCCGGCGGCGACGGCCACAGCCACGAGCGCCAGGCGCAGGAGCTTGCGTGTGGTCGTCATGTCAGAACCCCAGGTCGATGGAGAAGAAGAAGCTGCGGCTCGGCGGGAACGGGGCCACGTCGATGTTTCGGACGATGGCCTGGCGGCCGAAGTTGCTCACCTCGGGATCCAGCCCGCGATAGGGCGTGAACCGGAGCAGGTTGCGGCCGGTGAGCGACAGCCTGGCCGTCCGGATGGAGCGACCGAACAGCGACGACGTGAGGCGGTCCGGCAGGTTGTAGGACAGGTTCACCTCGCGAAGCTTCATGTAGGTGCCGCTCTGCACATACGCGTCGGTGAAGCCGGCGTTGAAATGATCCTGACGGTCCTTGCCGCCGCCCGCATCCGTGTAGTCCACGCTGTTCTGCCCGGCGTCGTAGAGGAATTCCGTCAGGTTGATGATGTCGCCACCCTGCTTGTAGTCCCACAGCATGCCAAGCGTGAACCGGTGGAAGTCCACGTCGTTGGAGAACGACATCTGGAAGTCGGGGTTGGCATCGCCGACCTTCCCGGCGACCGGATTCCCGTTGGCATCGGTCCCGACAAAACCGAAGATCTGAGTCGGAGAGCTGTCCTGCTCGATCTGGAAGGTCCCGAGCGCGAGCGCGAACCCGCCGGTCTGGAAGGTGGGAACCGTGAGCTTGGTGATCTTGGCGCGGTTGGCGTAGAACGTCGTCCGGAAGACCCAGTTGACGTCCTTGCTCTGGACCGGCTGCACCGTGAGCGCCGCTTCGATGCCGCGGTTCCGGAGCGTGCTCGTCGAGCTGAAGATCTGGTTCTCCTGGCCGAACGAGGGCGCCAGGGTACGCTCGAGCAAGAGATCGCTGATGTTCTTCTGGTAGAACGTGAATGACAGCTGCGCCCGGCCGTTCGCGACCGTGGCGTCGAATCCGGTCTCGATTTCTTTCTGGCGCTCGGGCTTCAGGTTCACGTCTCCCGCGCGAGTGCCGATGTAGATCCCGGAATTCCCGCCGATCGTCCCGGACGTGTCGGGTGAGAACAGCGCCCCGAACGCCGCGCGGTTCCCCGTCTGGCCATACGCCGCCCGCAGCTTGAACTCATCCAGCCCGCCGAACGGCCGCTCGAACACGTACGAGGCCGCGGCCTTCGGATAGAAGAAGAACTTGTCCGGATTCCCGTTGGCGCTGCTCCGGTCGGCGCGACCGCCGACGGTGAGCAGCAGCCGACGGTCGGCCAGGAGGACCTCCTCCTGCCCGAAGATGCCGAGGTCTCGCACCGGCTCCAGTCGCGAGAGGACGGTCTGGTTCGCCGCCTGCTGCGGGCTGGTCTGACCGGCCAGCAGCGTCCGGCCCAGAATCTGGGTGGCGAACAGCCGCCGCTCCTCGAACTGAACCCCGGCCGACGTGGTCCACTGGCTGCCGTGGTCGGGGTCACCCGGCAGGTAGGTGTGCGTCGCGTTCAGCGCCAGGTTGAGGTTCCGGTTGGACGACTTGCTCAGCACCACGGTGCCGGGCTGGCCGTCATTGGGCTCGTACTGGAGCTCGGGCGGCGACACGAAGTTGTTGTCCTGCTGGAAGTAGTCCACGCCGCCGGTGCCGATGAACTGGAGCGTGCTCTTGGCCGTGTGCAGCGGGGACCAGTGGAGCGACGAGGTGCCCATGATCCGCCAGACGTCCTCGTCGTTCTTGAGGAACTGGAAGGTCTGGAGCGGGTTGGAGCGCTCGAACGGGTTGCGCGGAAAATCGGAGGCCACCAGGCTGTCACCCACCTGGGCGGGCTGCAGATTCACGAAGCTGGGCGTGAATGGGAACACCAGGAAGGGGCTGGTGCCCGAGTTGTCATTGTTGGAGAGCCCGCGCTTCGAGAGGCTGTGGGTTCCGCTCAGATTGACCGAGAGCTGGAAGCCATTGCCGAGGTCCTGGTCGATGTTCGACCGGACCGCCTGCTTCTTGTAGCCGGTATTGGTCGCGATCCCGCCGTCATCCTTCACCAGCCCCGAGATGTAGTACCGGGTGTTCTCCGTGCCGCCGCTCACGCTGGCGTCGGTCTCGTAGGAGAAGGGCTTGTGGCCGAAGATCTCCTGTTCGTGGTCGAACGCCTGACCCTGGTTCAGGTTCCAGAGCGAATCGACGAGCGCCTTGTTGCTCGAGAAGGTCTCCGCGTCGGCGAGCGAGGTGAAGATCCGGGAGCCCAGCGAATTGGACGCCTCGGAGAAGCCGAGCTTCTGGCTGATGTTGAACTGCGGCTTGCCGACCTGTCCCCGCTTGGTGGTGATGAAGATGACGCCGTTGGTGGCCTTGGAGCCGTAGATCGCGGCGGCGCTCCCGCCCTTGAGGACCTCGATCTTCTCGATGTCCTCCGGGTTGATGTCCGCGATGCGGTTGACCGCATTGTCCTGATTCCGCGGGTTGCCGCCCGCCTGGGCCTGGGTCACCGCGTTGGCCCCGTTGGGGATGGCCACGTCGCTCACCACGATGCCGTCGACCACGTACAGCGGCTCCAGGTCGCCGATGATGGTGGACACGCCGCGGAGGTTCACCTGGAGGCCGCCACCGGGCGCGCCGGAATTCGCCTGCACCGTCGCGCCGGGGATCTTGCCCTGGAGCGCGCTCTCGATCGTCGGCGTGGGCGCGCGCGTCAACTCGCTGGCGCTTACCGTGGATACCGCGTTGGCCAGGTTCCGGTTCTCGACGCCGGTGGCCTGTCCGGTGATCACGATCTCTTCCAGCTTGAACACGTCGGGCTCGAGGGCCACGTCCACCGTCTCCTGACCGGCGGGGACGGGGACCTGCTGGCGCTTGTAGCCGATGGCGCGAATCATCAGGTTCGCCGCGCGGTCGGGGGCGTTCAGCGTGAATCGGCCATCGTTGTCGGCCTGGGCCACGATCTCGGTGCCCAGCACGGCGATGGTGGCCTCCGACACGCCTTGCTCCGTCTGCGCGTTGGTGATGCGGCCGGTGATCTGTCGCACCTGGGCGTGTGCCGAAGAAACACCCAGGCCGATGAGGACGAGATAGGTGACGGCCGCGCACAATCGTTGTGCCATGGCACCTCCGGGGAGGAATTACACCGTCGTTACTGTGGGATGCACTACAGCGGGATGCACTACAGTGCAGCGAATCCGCCGGATCGGCAAGGCATCCGACGGGAGTGCGGCGTCAGCCCGTCAGCGCTCGAGGCGGAATCCCGGCGCGGACCAGGCGACACCGCCGGCTATGACCGTGGCCCGGCACGCGTTGGGCCGCAGGTGATAGAGCCAATGTGTCTCGTCCGGCGCATCGATCACCGCGAAGTCCGCCGCCTTGCCGGGCTCCAGCGAGCCCACGGTGTGCTCGAGGCCCACCGCACGCGCGGCGATGATGGTCGCGCCCTTGAGCGCTTCGGCCGGGGTCATGCGTTGCAGCGTACAGGCCAGCGTGAGCGCGAACGGCAGGTGGTAGCTGGGGGCGCTCCCGGGATTGAAGTCCGTGGCGACGGCCACGGCCGCGCCCGCCTCGAGCCACCGGCGCGCCGGCGCCGGCGTCTGGCCCAGATAGAGAGACGCCAGCGGGAGACTCACCGCCACAACGCCCGCGCGCGCCATCGCGGCAATGCCGGCGTCGGATGCGCATTCGAGATGGTCGGCGGACACGGCCCCCACCTCCGCCGCCAGTTCCGCGCCGCCGCCCGCGCTCAGCTGATCGGCGTGGAGCTTGGCGCCGAGCCCGGCCCGACGCGCCGCTGCGAACAGCGCCCGGGCCTCGTCGACGGTGAAGGCCGACCGCTCGACGAACACGTCGCAGAACGAAGCGAGGCGCTCCCGTCCGATCACGGGAAGCAGCTGGTCGGTGATGAGGGCCAGGTATCCGGCCCGGTCATCGCGGAACTCCGGCGGAACGACATGCGCGCCGAGAAAGGTCGGCACCAGGCGCACGGGTTGGATCTCCGCGAGTCGGCGATAGAGCCGCAGCAGGCGGAGCTCGTTCTCGCGGTCGAGGCCGTACCCGCTCTTGCACTCCGCGGTGGTCACCCCCAGCGCGAGCATGCCCCGCAGGAAGCCGGTGGCGCGCGCCGCAAGCTGCTCGTCCGTGGCCGCGCGGGTAAGGCGCATGGTCCGCGCGATCCCGCCACCCGCAGCCGCGATGTCGAGGTAGCTCCGGCCCAGCAATCGCTGCTCGAACTCTTCCGCTCGCCAGCCGCCGAAGGCGAGGTGCGTGTGGCAGTCGACCAGGCCGGGGATCACCAGCCCACCGCCGGCATCAAAGCGCCGGGCATCGGCGTACTCGGCCGGCAAATCGGCCCGCGGGCCGACCCAGCGCACGGTCGGCCCGTCCCACACGAGGGCCGCGTCGGCGATCGGGTGGATATCCCCCTGCGCGCCCTCGGCGCGGCAGGTGACCAGCTGGGCGATGTTGTCGAGGAGGTTCACTGGGTTGGGATCATGACTGTGATTCACCACGGAAGCACGGAAGGGCACGGAGGCCTCCGTGCCCCTCAACGCTCCTCTCATGCGATCTCGGAACGGTTCCGGAGGATGATGGTTGCCACCCCGCACCCCCAAAAATCAGGTGACGAACCTTTCCGGCACGGAATGCGGGGAGCCTTAGAGGTCGTCGCGGTCCTTCGTGTCCTTCGTGCCTTCCGTGGTGAACAGGCAACGGAGCCACACCCGGCGCTGTCACCCGTTGACCATGGGGACGGCTACACCTGGCGCCGTCACCCATTGACCATCGGCAGATCCACCCCGCGCTCGCGCGCGGTCTCGATCGCGAGGTCGTAACCCGCGTCCGCGTGCCGCATGACCCCGGTTCCAGGATCGGCGGTGAGCACCCGCTCGAGCCGCCGGTCGGCCGATGACGTCCCGTCGGCCACGGCCACCATGCCCGCGTGGATCGAATAGCCGATTCCGACGCCGCCTCCGTGATGCAGCGATACCCAGCTCGCCCCGCAGGCCGTATTCAGCATGGCGTTGAGCAGCGGCCAGTCGGCGATCGCGTCGGACCCATCCTTCATGCCTTCCGTCTCACGATTGGGTGAGGCCACCGACCCGGTATCGAGGTGATCGCGTCCGATGACGATGGGCGCGCGCACCTTCCCCTGCTTCACCAGCCAGTTGAACCGCAGCCCCATCTCGGACCGCTCGCCGTACTCGAGCCAGCAGATGCGTGCCGGCAGGCCCTGGAACTGTACCCGCTCCTGCGCCTGCCGGATCCAGCGCGCCAGCGCGGCCTTCTTCGGGAAGGTCTCGAGCACCGCTCGGTCGGTGGCGGCGATGTCGGCCGGATCGCCCGAGAGCGCGGCCCACCGGAACGGGCCCGCGCCGCGGCAAAACAGCGGACGGATGAAGGCCGGCACGAAGCCCGGGAAGTCGAAGGCCTCGCGCATGCCGCGGTGATCCGCCACCTGCCCGCGCAGGTTGTTGCCGTAGTCGAAGGTCACCGCCCCTTTCGCCTGGAGCGCCAGCATGGCCCGCACGTGCTCTACCATAGAGTCGAGCACCCGCGCCTCGTACCCTGCCGGGTCCCGCTCCCGAAGCGCCGCCGCGTCGCTCAAGGAAAGGCCGACCGGGATGTACCCGACCCTGAGGTCGTGCGCCGAGGTCTGGTCGGTGAGCACGTCGGGCACGACGCCGCGTCGCACCAGCTCCGGCAGCACCTCGGCGATGTTGCCCACCAGCCCGACCGAGAGCGGCCGCCGCCGCGCGCGCGCTTCCTCGACCAGCCGCAGGGCCGTGTCGAGGTCGTGCTCCAGGCGGTCGCAGTAGCGGGTGTCCACCCGGCGGCGGATCCGGCTCTCGTCCACGTCCACGCCGAGGAACGCGGCCCCGTTCATGGTGGCGGCGAGCGGCTGCGCGCCGCCCATCCCGCCCAGCCCGCCGGTCACCACCAGCCGGCCCTCGAGGGTTCCGCCGAAGTGCTGCCGCGCGCATTCGGCGAAGGTCTCGTAGGTCCCCTGCAGGATGCCCTGGGTCCCGATGTAGATCCACGAGCCCGCCGTCATCTGCCCGTACATCGTGAGGCCGAGCGCGTCGAGGCGGCGGAACTCGTCCCAGGTGGCCCACCGCGGCACCAGGTGCGCGTTCGCGATGAGCACCCGTGGCGCCTCCTCGTGCGTCCGGAACACGCCGACCGGCTTCCCGCTCTGCACCAGCAGGGTCTCGTCGTTCTCCAGCCGCCGGAGCGTGGCGACGATCCGCTCGTAGCACTCCCAGTTGCGCGCCGCCTTTCCCCCGCCCCCATAGACGATCAGCTCCTCGGGCCGCTCGGCGACGGCAGGATCGAGGTTGTTCATGAGCATTCGGAGCGCCGCTTCCTGATGCCAGCCCTTACAGGAAAGCGTGGTTCCGGTCGGCGCGGTGATCGGGGCATGTGCGAGGGAGGTCATGGACGGGAATCTACGGAGGTGAGCGGTGAGCGGTAAGCGGTGAGCGGGAGGCGGCGGGAAGCGGTGAGAGGAGTCACCCTGAACGAAGTGAAGGGGGCATGACCCAACGTATGCCCCCTTCGCTGCGCTCAGGGTGACTCCCGCCACCTCCCGCTCACCGCCTCCCGCTCACCGCTCACCGTCAGAGATCCATCCGCCCTCGCCCGTCGTACACAGGCCGAATCAACGGAACACCGGAGACACACTGTGCGAACCGCATGGTTGGCCCTGGCCCTGTGGGCCGGGTGGGAAGGCAGGCGTCCGCCCGCGGCAGTCGAGATCCACACGTTCCAGTTCAGTCGGCCGACCCTCGAGGTCCCGGTCGGCACCGTGGTGGTCTGGTCCAATCGGGATGCGGTGGAGCACACCATTACTTCCGGCGCACCCGACAGCGCGGATGGCGCCTTCGCCGGGCGGCTGAGCGACAGCGGGGCCGTGTTCCGCCACCGGTTCGATCATCCGGGGACGTACCACTACTTCTGCGAACGGCACCACTTCATGCGCGGCGAGATCCGCGTCGTCACTCACACTCACGGAGAGTCCTGACCATGTCCCTCTTGT
This sequence comes from Gemmatimonadales bacterium, assembly GCA_035278325.1. Lineage (GTDB taxonomy): Bacteria > Gemmatimonadota > Gemmatimonadetes > Gemmatimonadales > GWC2-71-9 > CAVVWJ01. The sequence continues at coordinate 12,010 of DATEJD010000222.1, forward strand.
CCCGCCTCGGCACCGGCGCCGCTACGCTCGCGGCCGCCGTCACCCTGATCGCCGGCCCGGCCCGTGCCCAGTCCATGGCCGCCTCCGACCTGCGCGCCGCGCTCAACACCGGTCTCGCCGAGCACGTGTGGCTCGCGGCCGCCGCCACGGAAGCCGCCCTGGGCGGCCGGAGCGGCGAATTCCAGAACGCCGCCGCCGCGCTGGATGCCAACAGCGTGGCGCTGAGCCAGGCCATCGGGTCGGTCTACGGACAGGGCGCCGGCTCCGCGTTCCTCGAGCTCTGGCGGAAGCACATCGGATTCTTCGTGGACTACACGACGGGGGTCGCCAAGAAGGACCGGGCCATGCAGGACAAGGCCGTCAAGGACCTGCTGGGCTACGCCGACGACTTTGGCGCCTTCCTCGCCTCGGCCAACCCGAATCTGCCGAAGGACGTCGTGGCGGGCCTGGTCCGGGACCACGCGGTGGGCCTCAAGGCGGTGGTGGATGCCCAGGCCAAGGGCGACTGGGCCACCGCCTACACCAAGCTGCGCGATGCCGCGGCTCACATGCGCATGATCGCCGACCCGCTGGCGGGGGCGATCGCGAAGCAGTTTCCGGAGAAGTACGCGAGCCGGTGAGCGGTGAGCGGGTCACCCTGAGCGAAGCGAAGGGGGCATGC
>DATEJD010000223.1:0-2803 GCA_035278325.1 Gemmatimonadales bacterium
GAAGGGGGCATGCGTTTGGGCATGCCCCCTTCACTGCGTTCAGGGTGACTCGCGGCGTTCAGGGTGACTCGCGGCGTTCAGGGTGACTCGCGGCCGTCACGGCCCCTCCAACCAGCATCATTGCCTGGCCGAGGCTCACGCCTCCGTCGTTGGGCGGCACTGCCGAGTTGGTCCACACCGGTAGCTCCGAGGCCGCCAGCACCTCCCCCAGCAACAGCTCGTTCTGGAAGACACCGCCCGAGAGGACCACGGCCTCGATGCCGCGGACTTCCCGCAGGGAGTGGATCGCATCGGTGGTCGCTCGAGCCAGGCTTCCATGGAACGCGCGGGCGATCTCCGCCGGGGGCCGGCCGCTGAGCCGGTCCGAGATCACGGCGTGGAGCGCGGGCCGGAAATCCAGCTCGCATCCGACGACCGGGAACGGATAGGTCTCGACCGGGCCGGATCCGCGCGCCAGGTTCTCCAGCCAGACCGCCGCCTGGCCTTCGAAGCTGATCTCGCGAGTGAAGCCGAGGAGCGCGGCGACGGCGTCGAACAGGCGTCCGACCGAGGTGGTCGGGAAGCTGCGCACGCCACTTTCCACCAGCCGGCGCGCCCACAGGTAGCGCCGGGGAAACTCGAACGGTGCGGCCGTGAGATCGGCGAGATCCGGGAGCTGCGCCAGGAACCCCGCCGCGGCCTGAACCGGGTATCTCGCCGCGGCGTCGCCGCCGGGCAGCGCGGCGGTGCGGAGGTGCACGGTGCGCTCGAATCCCGCCCTCACGCTGCCCACGAACAGCTCCCCACCCCAGATCGCGCCGTCGTCACCGTAGCCGGTGCCGTCGTACGCGACGCCGATCACCCGGGCGTCGGCCGCCGCCCGCTCGGCGAGGACGCTCGCCACATGGGCCCGGTGGTGCTGCACCGCGGTCACGCTCCTGGCCGGCACGCGCTCCGCCCAGCGCGATGAGACGTACTCCGGATGCAGATCCCGCACGACGGCCAGCTCGTTCCAGCGCACCCGATACATCGCGGTGAGGTCGCGGATGGTCTCCTCGAAGGCCTGGAACGCGGGGTAGTGGTCGAGGTCGCCGATGTGCTGGCTCATGAGCGCCTCGCCATCCATCACCAGCGTCACGGTGTTCTTGAGATCCGCGCCGAGCGCGAGCACGGCACCGTCGAGCGGCAGACGGGCCACCGTTCCGGGGGCGAGCCCGCGCCCGCGGCGGAGCACGACCTGGCCCGCGGCGCCGGCCCGCACCACCGAGTCGTCCACCCGCCGAGCGATCGGGCGGGCGCCCACCAGAAAGCCGTCGGCGATGCCGGAGAGCCGCTCGCGCGCGTCGTCGTCGCGGTAGGCGATCGGCTCGCTCGAGCGATTGCCGCTGGTGAGCACCAGCGCATCCGGAGCGCCGTGAGCGAAGAGGAGGTGGTGCAGCGGCGAATAGGCGAGCATCACGCCGAGCTCGGAACATTCGGGCGCGACCCCTGGCAGCGACACCCGCGCGCGGGCGAGCACGATGGGTCGCGCGGGTCCGGTGAGGAGCGCCCCTGCTTCGGGTGAGAGGGTAACCAGCCCACGCGCCGTCTCCACGTCCCGCACCAGCACGGCGAAGGGTTTCTCCTTGCGGTACTTCCGCTCGCGCAGGTCGGCCACGGCGGCGCCGCACCGCGCGTCGCACGCGAGGTGATATCCGCCGATCCCCTTGATCGCGAGGATCCGTCCCTGCCGGAGCAGCTCGGCGGCACGCGCGATGGCCGCCTCGTCACCCTCGGTGCGCTCCAACCGTCCATCACCCTGTATCGTCTGCGACGGTAGCAGCAGCGCATGCGTGGGACCGCAGGTGGGACACGCGACCGGCTCGGCGTGAAACCGGCGGTCGGCGGGGTCGCGGTATTCCCGCTCGCAGTCGGCGCAGAGCGGCCACTCCCGCATCGTGGTGAGCGGCCGGTCATAGGGCAGGCCCAGCAGGATGGAGTAGCGCGGGCCGCAGTCGGTGCAGTTGATATAGGCATAGCCGAAGCGGCGATCGGCCGGATCGGACAGCTCGGCGAGACACGCGGCGCAGACCGGCAGATCGGGTGAGATCCGCGCGGTGGGGACGGCGCGTGCCTCGCTCTCCCGGATCTCGAAGCGGCGGCAGGCCTCGAGCTCGGTCGTCCGGCTCTCGAGCCGGTCGATCCGCGCGGCGGGCGGGGTTTCGGCGGTGAGCTGACGGAGGAACGCGTCGAGCGCCGCTTCTTCGCCCTCCACGTGGATGCGGACGCCGTCGGGGTCGTTCAGCACCCAGCCGGTGAGACGGTGCGCGCGGGCGAGCCGGAACACGAAGGGCCGGAACCCGACCCCCTGCACCACGCCCGCGACGCGCACCGTGCGAGCGCCGAGCCCGCTACACTCGGCAGCCACGTCCCTGCCAGCCGATCTGGGTGACTCGGCCGCCCTCGACCAGGACCGGCACCAGGCGGCTCTCGCCGGTGAGCCGGAGCAGCCGCGCGAGCGCTTCGCCGTCCGCCTCCACGTCGTACTCGACGAACTCGGTCCCTTCCCACTGGAGCCGCTCGCGCAGGTCGGCGGTATAGGGACAGCCGGCGGCGCCGTAGAGCTCGATCCGGTCAGTCATGCAGCAGCCGCTCCAGCAGATCGCGGAACACGTGGTACACCGAGGCCTGCACTTCCTGGATTCGCGGGATGTAGTCCGAGGAGACCACGAGCGTCAGGTCGGCCAGGCCGCGCCGGAGGATCTCGCCGCCGTCGTATCCCACCAGCGCGATCGTGAGCAGGCCCTGACGGCGAGCCTCCGCCAGCGCGGCGAGGATGTTCGCC
>DATEJD010000224.1:0-6757 GCA_035278325.1 Gemmatimonadales bacterium
TGGGAATTCCCGACCGTCTGACCGTCCGACCGTCCGACCGTCGGACCGTCCGTCGAGATGACCACCGACCGCCGGAAGCGCCACCTCAAGATCCTGGAGCTCATCAGCACCCGGGCGATCAGCACCCAGGAAGAGCTCGCCGAGGCGCTGGCGGCGGAGGGGTGGGATGTGACGCAGTCATCGGTGAGCCGGGACATCGCGGCGCTGCATCTCATCAAGGTGGACGGCGCCTATCGTCGCCCCGTCTCGGCCGTGGTGCCGGCCAACTCCGACGAGCGCAGGATCTCGGACGGGGTGCTCAGTGCCGAACCGGCCGGCGAGGCCATTGTCGTGCTTCACACGCCGCCCGGGGAAGCGAATCGGGTAGCGGTGGCGCTCGACCGGCTCGCGTGGACAGACGTCGTCGGGACCATCGCGGGCGATGACACGATCTTTTTGGCGGTCAAGGACGGCGGCGCGCAGCGGCGGGTGCTCACCGCCGTGCGGCGGTTGACGAGAGGATGAGGGTTGACGAGAGGATGAGGTAGGAATGCAAGTTCTTGCAAACTTGACATCGCACGTACCGCCTTTCATTATCGCCGGTGGAGCGATCGCTCGACCTTCCCGCTCCGCTTACCGACCATCATGGAGACGCGCCGCCACCAGGCGGCGACATCATTGACGGCAGGATCGCCCCCTCCGCGGAGGGACGCGACAAAGGCACACCCGGCGAAAGCCGGCGTCGCAAAGCTACGAGGCTACCGTCTGCGCACTGGGGCGCGGGCCACGCTCGTCGGGCCGCCGAACGTACCCGAGGGGGCTTTGTGTTGGCCATCGGTCGGCTGTCCGCGCTTCGCACTGTTGTTCCCGCCACGCTCGTCCTGATCGGGCTCACCGCGACGGCATGCCAGAACGACGATTCGCTCACCGAGCCTGTGAGCAACGCGGCCGCATTCGCGTCGGCGAGCAGCTCCCAGTCCCAGCCGTACATCGTCGTGCTCCGCAAGGACGTGGCCGACCCGGCCCGTCTCGCGACCGAGTTGGTGGGGGCGGCGCATGGATCGTTACGGTTCACCTATTCGCATGCCCTCAAGGGGTTCGCCGCGGACCTGCCGGAGCAGGCACTCGAGGCGCTGCGGCGGAATCCCAACGTCTCGTATGTGGAGGCGGATCAGTCAGTGAAGCTGTTCGGCGGTGGCACCGAGCCCGCGCCGCCTGCTCCCTGGGGGTTGGACCGGGTGGACCAGCGGACGCTTCCGCTCAGCCTCAGCTACACCTGGAGTGCCAGCGGCTCCGGCGTGTCGGTCTACATCATCGACACCGGCATCCGCACGACGCACGTGGACTTCGGGGGGCGGGCGATCTGGGACTTCAATGCCGTCAAGGGTAACGACCCGAACACCGACTGTATGGGCCACGGCACCCACGTCGCCGGGACCGTGGGTGGTACAACCTATGGGGTGGCCAAGGGCGTAAGCCTCCACGCCGTCAAGGTGCTCGACTGCACCGGCAACGGGCGGTGGAGCTGGGTCATCGCGGGCATCGATTGGGTCACTGCCCACGCCGCGAGGCCGGCCGTGGCCAATATGTCGCTCGGTGGCGACTACAGCCAGGCGGCCAATGACGCGGTGGCGGGTTCGGTCGCCTCGGGCATCACGTACAGCATCGCGGCGGGCAACTCCTCGACCGACGCCTGCACGTTCTCGCCGGCCAGCGAGCCCACCGCCCTCACCGTCGGCGCGACCACGAACCTTGATGCGCAGGCCAGCTACTCGAATTTCGGGCCCTGCGTGGACCTCTATGCCCCAGGGACGTTTATCCTGTCGGACTGGAATTGGTCGGACACGGCGGCCGTCTACCTCTCGGGCACCAGCATGGCGACTCCGCATGTGGCCGGCGCGGCGGCGCTCTATCTGGAGACGCACCCGGCTGCGAGTCCGGCGGAAGTGAGCGCCGCCATCCTCGGCGCCGCCACCCAGAACGTTCTGACCGGCGTGCCGACGGGCTCGCCCAACCTGCTGCTCTTCATGGGCGATCCGGCCACCGTGCAGACGCCGTCAAGCGGCGGCGGCTCCTGCGTGCCGAACCAGCCCCGGAGCAAGAACTGTAAGTGAAAGGGGCGGGAGCCCCGTGGCTCCCGCTCCTTCCCGTCTAGCGGTCAGGACTCTTACGACGCGGCGATATCAACCGTGGACTGCGAGAAGCCAACGAAGGTAAGCGTATACTCGAAGCTCACAAGCGTGATGCCCGGCTCGAGAGATTTGGTCCAGTTCCCGTTGGGGCAGGTCGCCGCTGCCTCGAACTGCGCCGCGGTCGGCGCGTTCGCTACTAGCTGTGTCACGGTGAGGCTACCGTTCTTCGCCCGAAGGGTGCCGCTGCTCACAGGGGCAGTCTCGGGCTGCGATTTCACCGCGACCAGCTGGCCACCATGGTTCGTGCAATCGACGGTGGCCGAATACGAGGCGCTCAGGCTGGCGTTCGCGTTCGTGTTGCCGATGCCATTGATGGTGTAGGTCCCCGTCGACGAGCAGGTGATCGAAAGGTCGCTACCGACCACGCAGAAGACCGAACCCGACTGCAGGTGTCCTCCAGACGGCAGAGCCAAGGTACTGGTGTTGGTGAGGGCTCCAGTGCCAAACGTCCCAGCTGAGACCGAAAACTGTGGCCGGTTTACCAATGTTGTCACCGATGTCGGACTCGTGGCCGGGTCGCTACAGGCCGCTGCCAACGCGATGACGGCGATGGGGATCAAGTGCGTGGATCGCATACGAGCTTCCTCAGGGGCGAGGGTTCTTACCGGCGGTCGCGCCGGCGGCGTCCTGTTCGGCGGCCAGGCAGTCTCGGTGAGATCCTGCGCTTTGCGGACCGGCCTCGCGGCCGGGGTGCCCTTGTCATCCAGGCGAGTATGTCTTTACACCACTCGTGAGCCGGTGTCGTGCCGGGCTTCGCCGATTGCCCGCCGGCTGCCCCCTGTCCCCTGGCTTCGCCCCCCTTCCCAACAACTCCCGCCGCTCAAGGCACAAGGCGTGAAGGCACCGTGATTTTGTCCGTGATTTCGCCTGCGGCACACTTGCGGCCCGCGAGCACGACCAGTACTCTAAGCGCCCTAGGTTAAGCCCCGGTTAAATCGCAGTCAGCGCAGGGTAGTGTCGCCGTGATGCTGCGCCTCGAAGTGCTTGGACGCCTCGCCCTCGAGCGGGACGGTTTCCCGCTGACCGATGTCGCACCTCGGCGTCGGCTTCTCGCCCTGATCGTGCTGCTGGCGGTCCACGGGCCGTACGGCATGAGCCGGGACAAGCTCCTCGCCTATCTCTGGCCCGACAGCGACGCTGCTCATGCGCGCAACAGCTTGAAGCAATTGCTGTTCTCGCTCCGCCGGCTCCTGGGGCCCGACGTCCTCGTCACCCGCGGCGACACCATCCAGCTGAATCGGGCCGCCATCACGGTGGACCTCTGGGATTTCGAGACCGCGCTGGAGGGCGAGCGTCCGGCCCAGGCCGCGGCCCTGTACCACGGGCCGTTCCTCGACGGCTTCTTCCTGGACGGCCACGCCGAGCTCGAGGCCTGGGTGGAAGACGAGCGCCGCCGACTGGCGCTGCGCCGGATCGAGGCGCTCCAGTCGCTCGCCGGGCGGTCGGGCGAACGGGGTGAGCTCGCGGCTGCGGTTCACTGGTGGCGCCGGGCGGCCGAGGCCGAGCCACTCAGCGCAACCATCGCCATGAGCCTCATGCGAGCCTTGGCGGCGGCCGGCGACCGGGCCGGCGCGCTCGAGCATTATCGCCACCACGCCGCGGCCCTTCAGAGCGAGCTGGGCCTCCCGCCAGATGACTGCGTGGGTGCCCTCGCGCAGAGTCTTCGCGTTCGACCTCCTCCCGTCGTGCCCCCGGACTTATCCGGTGCGGTCGCCCTGCGGATTCCCGAGCTCGACATCCCCCCGCCCGCGATACCCGAACCGGCCTTGGTGGCCTCGCCTGCGCCCGCGAGCGGCCTTCCGGCCCTCACACCTCCTGGCGCCTTGCCTTGGGCGCGCTTCGCCGTACCGCTCCTCCTGGTGCTGCTGGTCGCGGGCGCGGCCCGCGTCACGCTTCCTGATCGGCTCGGTACGGTAGATGACGCTCCGGCGCTGCTGGCAGTCCTTCCCTTCGAGGCCCTGGGTGACCCGCAGGCCGGAGCGCTGGGGCGTGGGTTCGGCGCCCTGCTGGCGTCGGGTCTGGACGAACTCGAGGAGTTCCGCGTAGTGCCGACTCCGGTCCTCGGTCAAGCCGCACCGGCAACGCCATCGGCCGCCTCCAACCTGGCGCGCCGCTCGGGGGCACGGTTCTACGTCACCGGGCGGCTCATCGCGGATCACGACCGGCTCCGGGTCATGGCGTCGCTCCGGGACCGCGGCAACTCCGACCGGGAAGTGGGGCATGCCGAGGCGGAGATGGAGCGTTCCGAGCTGTTCGGGATCGCGGATGAGGTGGTTCGCGAGCTGGTGGCGGACTGCCTTCGCGGGCCGGGCGACCGGCTGGCCCGCGTCGCCGCGACTACCACGAGATCGCTCCCCGCGCTCAAGGCGTATCTCGAGGGTGAGCGCGAGCTTCGGGCGGACCGCTATTCCGCGGCCGGTGACGCCTTCGCCCGGGCGGTGCGGGCCGATCCCGAGTTCGCGCTGGCGTATTACCGCCTGGGTGTCGCGTCGGATCGCGCGGGCGATGCGGACCGCGCGATCTGGGCAGCCGCGCTCGCCGCCCGCTTCAGCGCCCGGCTCTCCGAGCACGACCGGCGGCTGCTCACCGCCTACCTGACCGCGCGCCGCGGGTCCCTGGACGAGGCTGAGCGTATGTATCGCGGCATCTTGGCGGATTATCCCGAGGACTCGGAAACCTGGCTGCAGCTGGGCGAGCTGCTGGTGCACGGCAACCCGCTGCGGGGACGTTCCGGCCGGGAGGCGCGCGAGCCCTTCGAGCGGGCGCTTGCCCTCGACTCGACCTCGGGCGACGCGCTCATGTACCTGGCGCGCATAGCCTCGCTCGAGGACCGGTCGGCCGAAGCGGACTCGCTGCTTCGCCGCGCTGAGGCCATGAGCTCCCCCTCCACGCTCGACATCGTCGGACTCCGGGCGTTTACCCTGAGTGACCGACCCGGCGGAGAACGGGAGACGCGCGACCTGCTGGCCCAGCCCTCACAGGTGCCCACCGGTCTCGTCTCGGAAGCAGCCGTGAATCTGGACGACCTCCTTGGCACAGTGCGATTCGCCGGCCGCCTGGTGAGGGCCGAGGGCGTCTGCGAGGTCCAGGCGCTGGGCCATCGCATGCTGGCGCAGGTGGCCATGGCGCAGGGCCGGCTCCGGGCGGCGGACGGCGAGCTGGCGGGCGCCGTTCCCTGCGACGCCGGCGCCGCCCTCGAGCTCGATGCCCTGATGGCGGTCCAGCCCTTCGTTCCGGTCAACCGGCCGCGGCTCGAGGCGCTCGCCAGCGCCATTCGCTACCAGGCTGATTCGACCCTCGGCGCCACTGCACGCACGTACTACGGCGGCCTGGTCATGTTGGCCCTCGGCGACACGCGCGCGGGCCGTCGCGCCTCGCAGGCCCTGCTCGAGACGGCCGACAGCACCGTGCAAGGGGACCTGGCGCGCACGTTCGGCCACAGTCTTCGGGCGCGGGTGCTGCTCGCCGGCGGCCAGCCGGCGGAAGCCTTGCAGGAGCTCGAGGCCGCAGGCTGGGAGCGGACGGCCCGGCTATCGGTGGCAGAGGTGTCGGACCGGTTTCTCCGGGCGGAGTTGCTGCACCTGCTGGGGCGTAACGACGAGGCGATCGGGTGGTACGGGTCGATCGCGGAGCGCGCATCGTACGAGCTGGTGTATCTGGCGCCGGCGGAGCTTCGACTTGCCCGGATCTACGAGGGGCGGGGAGATTCGGAAGAGGCGGCGAGGCATTACCGGCGGTTCGTGGAGCTGTGGGCGCGGCCGGATTCGGAGCTGCAGTCGGTGGTCGAAGACGCCGCCCGGAGGCTAGCGGCGCAAGTAGTCGGACCGGCCCGAAACTGACGGCCCGCCGGAGCCGGCCGGATTCCCGAAAAACACCCAGGCCATAGGAGCCACTCCGTGCGACTCATCGCTCGGCCGCGTCCGCGCATGGGCCGGACCCCGCTGGTCATCGGCGTCCTCATCGCGGTCGGGTCTATCGCGGCCTGTCAGGAAAAGACCGGCGCGCTCACGCCGTCGGAGCAGCAGCGGATCGATTCGGAAGGGCTGGTCCGTCGCGCCGACGATCTGATCTTTCGCTATACGCACGGTCTCGGCACGCGCGAGGCAGGTTGGGAGAACCGCCGGGCATCGATCATCGTCACCAAGCAAAGCGTCATAATTCACAAGAATGAGAAGCTGGGCCTGGAGATCACGCCGCGGACACGGCGCTATGTCGAGGTGCGCCGCGACGGGAATCGAGTGCGTATCAGTGCGGGCAGCGGGAAGTCGGCGGAGAGCTGGTCGTTCGTGGCGCCGGACGATCCGGCGGGTTGGGTCGAGGACATTCGCGCGGTCGCGAATCGCAACCGGTAAGCCATGACTGCAGGCAGAAACAAGCGAGGGCGGGACACTGAGCTGCCGTCGGGTAGGTTGGGCGGAGGCTATCTGCCGTCGTTCGACCTGCAAAGGGGACACCTTGAACCGCAGGGGCAAGTCCCAAACTCCCGGGCGTTTCCGCTAATAGCCTAATAGCCCAAAGGGCGGCTCGTGAGAGCCGCCCTTTGGGCATTTTGGCTGTCCTGGTTCAGTAGGTCGGGGGGAACTCGG